>CALDKP010000080.1 GCA_937898535.1 uncultured Sphingomonadales bacterium
TCTTGTGCAGCGGCGTGATCCGCCCCATGTTTCCCAGAACCTTCTGGCCGACGTTCAGACTCGACGACAACGAGGCCGTCATCGACAGGTCAAGCAGCACACCGGCCAGCATGCGGTCCTTGTCATCGAGACTGACATTGCCGGTGCCGCCGATAAGATCTGACTGGTTCTCGCTGTTGGCCAGCCAGCGCGCGGTTTCCGAAGTAGCCCCACGATCGGACAAGGCATATACCGAAGCACCGAATGCCGCAGCCCGCGGCGCCGCATCGGCATGAATCGAGACAAACAGGTCGGCGCCCTTCTTGCGCGCGATCTCGGCCGCCTGCAGCAGGTCGACCAGTTCTTCATCGCCCAGAAAGCGGTTCACAAAGCGCAGGTGATCCACCACGCCCAGCGAGCGCGCCAGTGCAATCAGGCTATCGCGATAAGCTTCACCCTCGTTCGCCACGAGGTGCGGATGGGTGGCACCAGCGATCAGGTAAACCGCATCGGGATGCCGCGCGAGTACGGAGGGCAGGCCTTTGATGATCGTCTCGATCCCCTTGTTGGGCGAGAGCAGGCCGAACGTCATGATCACGTCGCGGGATTGCAGGCCCAGCTTCGCTTTCATCGGCGCGGTTTCGGTGAAGGGCCGGTCGGGAATGCCGTGCGGAATGACGCAAATCTTGGCAGGATCGCATCGATATGTGTCGATAAGTATCTGCTTAGCCGCCTCCGCCATTACCATGACGATACCGCACCTTTCGAGCAATGCCTCGGTGACACGGCGTTGGTCGCGATCCGGGTTGCCGAGTACCGAATGCAAAGTGACGGCGACAGGCACCGGAACGCGGTCGAGCAATTTCAGAATGTGGCAGCCGGCAGGACCACCGAAGATGCCGAATTCATGTTGCAGCCACACAAGATCAGGTTTTTTGGCGGAAATGGCTGCCGCAGCCAAATGGTAGGAAATGGGATCATTTTGCTCAATACTACCATTGACTGCCGCGGGATAAGCATAACTGCTCGAGCCGTCATTCATCGCCCAAACGTCAACCGTAATGCCGGGATATTGCGATTTTAGAGAGTCGAAAATATCCGCGGTAAATGTAGCGATTCCACATCTGCGCGGGAGATAACTGCCGATGAGCGCGATGCGGGAAATTTGGGGCTTTATTGATCGGGCGGCATCGGGTTTTTGCCGGAGAGATATTTTGCTCGCGATATCGAAATATTGAAAGTCCATGGGGGTTGATCTTTCGCTCATGCCCCCCGCATTTATCCTCGTTGTGCGGATATGTTGAAGCTAGTCCAATCCGGAACAATACCGGGTTGATTTCTCAGCGCGGACGGCGCGCGTATTAATGTGCCTTAATTGACAATTCGCTACGTGAGATTTCCCCCAGCAATGACAGGAATTTCCGCAACCGTTTGGTCGGCAATGAAGGCGATACGCAAAGCCTCGGAAAGGCTACGAACGCGCAATTTCTCCATCATGTTCGCGCGATATATTTCTACCGTACGAGGCGATATGCCCAGATCATATGCTATAGTTTTGTTGGGATATCCCGCCACAAGCCCGTTCAGTACATCACGCTCACGTCCTGTAAGACTGGCCAAACGAATCTTGGCCTCACTCGATTTCATGACCTTGTCGTGCGACCGATCAAGCAGTTCAAATGCTTCTTCGACAGCACAAAGGAGCTCCTCCTTTTCGTAAGGCTTTTCGATAAAGTTGACCGCGCCATGGCGCATCGCTTTTACGGCAAGCGCGATATCGCCATGCCCGGTCAGAACAACAACCGGCATGTCTACGCCCCGTATTGCCATTTGCTGTTGGACCTGAATGCCATCCATTTCCGGCATTCGCATATCAAGTAAAACGCATCCACGCTGCGCCACCTTCGCTACTTTCAAAAACTCAACGCCAGACAAGTGATTTTCGACCTGATATCCTGCGTGTTTCAGCATGAACGCAACTGACCTACGCACACTTTCATCGTCATCAACAATATGCACTAGCTTGTCATTATTCATCTGGCATCTCCACAGAAGCAAGCGGCAGGGTGAACTTAAAGATTGTGCCACCGCTTTGTTCGAATTCAACAGACATTTGCCCACCATGGGCTTCTATGATCGTATGGCAGATGGAGAGCCCGAGCCCCATTCCTTGCGCCTTTGTGCTGACAAAAGGCTGAAACAAATGTCCCTGCATGACTTCAGGCACTCCGTGTCCCGTGTCGGCGACCGATATTTCTGCATAATCCGAACCACACCGCCTGGCGCGGATCACCAAATGCTTGACCGCACTATGTTCCATGGCCTCAGCCGCGTTGCGCATCAGATTCACCATTACTTGCTGGATTTGAACGCGGTCCGCGATGACATTGTCGATATGCGATTCAATTTCGACCGACCAGGATATACCTTTTTCACGGGCGCCAACTAGACCCAGCGTTGTTGCATCATTTATCAGTTTTTCGAGTGGCAAAATCTGCCGATCAATTTCGCCTTTGGAGACAAAATCGCGCAATCGTCGCACAATTTGCCCAGCTCTCAATGCAGCCTTCCCTGATTCATCAAGCGCCTCGCGGAACGTTTCTATCATCTCTGGTTTCCAGTCATCTAGAAGATCGCGACTTGTAGCCAAGTAATTCGCTATTGCGGTTAGGGGTTGATTGAGTTCATGCGCAAGCGCCGAGGCCAATGTTCCGACCGCGCTAAGCCTAGATGTATGCACCAGCTCCGCCTGTAGTTCGTTCATTTTCGTTTCAGCTTCAAACTTCTCAGTAAGATCGCGGATAAAGCCAGTAAATGCCCGATTTTTGCCCGACTGTATTTCTCCCACGACGAGCTCCATCGGGAAAAGACTTCCATCTTTTTTCCGGCCTTCGAGTATGCGTCCGATACCAATAATTCGCTTCTCACCGGTTTGAAGATAACGTTGTATATATGATTCATGGGCTAGGCGGTGTGGTTCGGGCATCACCATTCCGATGCTGCGACCTAAGACTTCGTTCTCTGAATAACCAAAAAGTGCCTCTGCGGTCTTACTGAATGAGGTAATTAAACCACCCTCGTCGATCACGATCATGGGATCCGGTACGGTTTGTAATATCGCCGACAGCAATGCCGCGCTCTCAGTGACTTTCTGCAGATGCGTTTCGCGCTGGCTTACATTTCGGGCAGTAACGATCACGCCTGCAAGCTGACCGCACCCCTTTTTCAATGGCGCCATCCTGCATTCGATGGCTCGTCGTTCGCCATCAAGAGCCTCCACCACCAGAAAAAGTGGTTCGACCTCCTCTGACGCATCGCCCGACACCACCTTACCGAATTGCGATTTGAATTGCGGAACATGATCGGGGTCCAGCAGCAACAAGGGTGAACCTGGTGGTATGTCCTTTAGAGACTCAATGCCCAACAGTGTGAGGCCAGCGGGGTTTAGCTCAGCGAGACGATGGTCAGGAAGGATGATAGCCACGGCATCGGGAAGTGTTTTCAGAACGGCATCGAGAAATCCCGTTCTGTCTGAAGAAGTGCTACCCGAACCAATATCCAAAAGAATCGACCTCCCAAGCGGTAATCTAACTTATTTTCCGGCATATGGCGAATTGTCGTGGCCGAAGTCTCCCGAACGCACAATGCGGTGTACTACGTAGTTGCGCATAGGGGACTCTTCGGATTTTGAGATGTTACGCCAACCGCTAATCTGGCCTTTCAAATTTCATCGCAATATTGGAGGACACCATGAACCAGCTTGAAAAAGTTGCTGCCCGCATACCGGTCAAACAAGCCGCGGACAATTTCTGGGAGCCGCTCACACGCGTCCGAAGCGAATTCGATCATCTGCTTGATGATTTCTGGACGCGGCCAATCGGGCTGAGTTTGACACGGCGCATACAAGCGCTTTCGGGTCCCGCGCTCGAACTAAAGGACAAGGAAACCGAATATGAGCTTGTAGCGGAAATCCCAGGAATGAAGGTTGAGGATGTCGAACTTAAGGTATCCGATGGCCTGCTACGCCTGACCGGAGAGAAGCGTGAGCAGCATGAAGAAAGAGAAGATGGCTTCCTGTTTTCCGAACGCCGATACGGCCGTTTCGAAAGAGCAATCGAATTGCCACAGGGCATTGATCACGAAAAAATTACGGCCACGGCGCGCGATGGGATTTTGTCGGTCCATCTTCCAAAAAGTCCTGCGGCGATTGAACGCGAGCGCAAGATCCCAATCACCCGATAGCTTTCGGCACAGCCATATGTGCCGGATATGTAGGCGGCAGGTCTACTCCCACCCCTCCCCCGTAGTGGACCTGCCGCCGAACGAAGAAAGGACCAGATGTGCGGAGCCGTCGCCAATTTATCTGCCAATCGACGGCGGCAACTGCATTATTGCCTCTTGCGGCATGTGCGCGCGCTGATGCGATGGATTATCAGGCCGCAGCCGCAAAGCTTCGCACTGACTTGTCTAAAAACCCAGATATGCAGGAAATTCTTCGCTTTGCTACATTGGCCGCCAACGTTTATAACACTCAGCCTTGGCGCTTTTCTATCAATGGCAGCAACGCCAGTATCATTCCAGATCTGTCGCGCCGAACGCCTGAAGTTGACCCTGATGACCATCATCTTTTTATAAGCCTCGGCTGTGCAGCAGAAAATCTGCTACTGGCTGGAGCGGCGCACGGTCGGCCTGGAGAATTGCTATTCCTGAATACCGATGGTGGCCGCATCGATATTAGCCTGGGCCGAGGAAAAGCGGAAAAATCAGCCCTCTATTCAGCCATCCCCAAAAGACAAACGACCCGATCAATATATCAGGGTGGCCGAATTTCCGTAGAGGATTTGGCTGATCTTGAAGCTGCCGCCAATGTGGAAGGCGTATCCATTCATATCATCACTGATGATCGGCAGCGCGAAGCGGTGGTCGATCAGGTGATTTCGGCTAACTCTCAGCAAATGCGCGATGCTGATTTTGTCAAAGAAATGAAACAATGGGTGCGCTTTAATCCAGACGAGGCACTTGCCAAAAGGGATGGCCTCTTCAGCCTCTCGACGGGCACGCCGATTGCTCCGACATTTATCGGCCGGGCACTGTTTTCACAGTTTTTGGATGTGGATGCAGAGAACAGAAAATATGCAACGCAAATTCGTTCATCACCGGCCATCGCTGTGTTCACGGGCGATAAGGCAAACAAAGACAATTGGATCAAGGTTGGCCGCAGTTTTCAGCGTTTCGCCCTGCAAGCCACTGCATTGGGCTTGCGGCACGCACATATCAATCAACCCATCGAAGTCACCAGCGCGCGGCAACAATTTGCCAGCTGGCTTGGCACACCGGGCAGTCGACCTGATTTGGTAATCCGCTTGGGCTATGCCCCTGCCTTGCCTATGTCATTACGAAGGCCAGTTACAGATGTTCTGGTCCCCTGGGAAATCAGCCGATAAGTAGATATCCTGATTACAAAGCTGCCTGGCAACCTGCATGCGTCGGAGCCCATTCGCATATGGTGCCAGGGAGTAACGGTCATGTGCTTTTCAGCAACCGCCAGTTTCACAGCCGGGGCCGTTTTGCTCGTCGTTGGATCCATCGCCGTTCGTCGCGCGCAGAAGTCAGATTATGCATATGCTGCAATTCCCCTCTTGTTCGGAATCCAGCAGGTTATCGAAGGAGCCCTATGGCTTGTTCTGGCGGAGCGTTCTTCGTCGCAGCATTGTCTGACTGTCGGCTATCTGGGGTTTGCCAATATATTGTGGCCAATATACGCGCCATCGGCGATCTGGTTGATGGAGCCAAAATCCGCGAACCGTAATCGCCTTCTGCTTCCTCTTATCGCGGGGGTTGTAACTGCTATCTTTTTCACAAATGCGATTGCGACCCACCCAATTAGCGCCGATATCGTTCAATCGCATATCCGCTATAGTTTGCCCCACGATAATGAAAAAATTATGTTTGGGTTTTACGCCACCGCAACTTGCCTGGCGCCGTTGCTTTCCAGCTACAAAAGTGTCAGGCTTCTAGGGCCCGTGCTTGTCGCGTCCATGTTCGTTGTATATTTCTTTTACACGAATTGGTTCGCTTCTGTCTGGTGTTATTTTGCTGCATTGATCAGCCTCATTATTCTGCTGCACTTTCAACCCCGCCATTCGGCGATCATTCCTGCTTACTGCAAACGCGTTGATCTCGATTTCTGAACAGGTTGCGAAAAAAGAGCGAGCCCAGATGTTAGAGGTATCAAGGCCCGCTCAGTCATTTCCCCAGGGTCGCAGAAGGGGAAAGTCAAAATTCAGATAATCATGATGTTGTCTTCAATACGGTTTACTCCAGGCGCTGCCCAAGCAGCACGCTCAGCGATCCGGCGCTCATAACTTGAATGGACCTTGCCGGACAATTTAACCTTGTCGCCCTCGGTCTCAACGGAAATGGTACCCGCATCCAGATCCGCCGATCGTTTGAAAGCATCCATAATGCGTTGACGAATATCGATTTGTGATGGCGTTTGTTTCACTTCGATCAGGTTGCTCACACCTTTGACCCCTGAAACCCGCGAAGCCATATCGCGCGCCGCCTGGCTCTGATAATGATAACCGACATCACCGCTTAATGACACCCAGCCATGTTCGACCTTTATGCTGATCTTGCCCTTTGGAATCGTCGCACTCCAATCGAACATGTCGGCGATCCGCTTCGCAATCTCGGGATCTGCGGTTTTCGCATCGCTTGCGAAACGCACTTCGATCTCTTCGGCAAGACCTCGGACGCCTTTAACGCGCCGCGCCGCCTGTTCAGCCGCAATCTTCGAAGCATAGCTGCTCACAAAACCAGAAAGGGTGACGACGCCGTCTTTCGCAGCAACGCCAATATTGGCGTGATCGACGCTCGGCTCCCATTCAAGTTCGGCCATAACATCTTTTTGCAACTGACCATCTGTTTTCATCGGAATTCTCCTTGATATGAATGAATTAGGATAGCCCCCTCGAACGATATTGATGGAGATGTGTTCATCCGAAAATCGGGAATGGCACCTAGGTAATTGTCCGGATGCTCTCTGCATTTTCAAGCAAGCTTGTCATCGACGCGATTACACGCTCGCGCGCCGCGTCGGACGGCAATGCACGCAAACGGTCTGCCAGTCCGGACTCAAGCGCAGCCAGCCTTGCGGTCCAGTCGCGCGGCGCGATGCGAACCTGAAAATCCTCGCGCGCCACGCCAACACGCTTCGCCACACGATTGGCGATGAGCATCCAAGTCTCACCGAGCATGGGGATGATAACATCGGGTGCTAATCCGGCTTGGCGCACATCTTGGGCAAAAGCCGAAAGCGCATGTTGCTCGCCATGCACGAGAAAAACGGAACCTGACACTGGGCCGCGGTCCTTGATCCATTGCATTAATGCCGGGCGGTCGGCATGGACCGAATAGGAATCGATCATTTTTACATCGGCGCAAACCGTGACATCGCGCCCCGAAATACGGACATTCCTGGCGCCTTCGCGAAGCACCGCACCCAACGTGCCTGCAACTTGGTAGCCGACAAGCAGCACCCGTGCTCGAGCGTTGGGGAGGTTGTGTAACAAATGATGCCGAATACGCCCGCCTTGGCACATTCCCGATCCTGCGATGATAATCACGCCAGACATATTGTTAATCTGCTTCGATTCCTCGACATCGTGGGTGAACCGGATGTTAGGCACTGTCAGCAAATCATGTCCGGCGAGGCGATGACGTTGCGTTGCGCGAGTCACCCGCTCGGCGAGCGGCGAGTCTACGAAGACGTTAAAGGGCTTCAACCGTTTAGATTCGAACAACGCGACGAGGTCTTCCAGCACGATCTGTGTTCGTTCGACAGCAAACGCTGGGATCAGGACATTGCCATTTTTGTCCAACGTCTCTTCGATATACTGAGCCAGCTCTTCGCGGCGGTCACTGATCAAAACTGGTTCGCGCGTGCGATCCCCGTAAGTCGTTTCGCAAATTATATGGTCATATCCGCCCAGTGCGACTCCTGCACACTGGATTGCCGAACCGCCTCCAATGTCGCCAGAAAACAATATTCGTTGATCTGCCATCTTCAACTCGACCGACGCCGAGCCGACGATGTGCCGCGCGTCCCAGAGCCGAAACCCGTTGCCATTACCCAGCTCATTCCACTCTCCATAGCGTGCCTCTCTTGTCTGACCGATGCACGAAGCCACATCATCTCCGGTATAGAGTGGGACGAAAGGCGGTAATGCCATTCGGTCAGGTCGACGGTTGCGCCGTGCCGCATCAGCGGCCTGCAGTTTTGCGGAATCGAGCAGCAAAGGCTCGATAATATCGGCGGTAGGTGCCGTCATCCAGATCTGCGCATGGCAACCTTGCGCGGTCAGATAAGGCAGGCGTCCGCTGTGATCGAGATGCGCATGGGTCAAAATGACAGCAGAAATTGCCTTGGGATCAAACGGCAATCGCTCATGGTTCAGGCCCTCTAACGAGCGCGTTCCTTGAAACATCCCGCAATCGATGAGCACAGATCGGCTATTCGCCCGAACCTCAAAGCAGGAGCCCGTAACAGTGCCTGCCGCGCCATGGAAAATTATTTCGACTTGATCCATTTGTTGTAACCCAGGTTTAAGTTGCCAGCGCGAACGATATTGCGCCCACCAATGTCGTGGCGCCCGCGGCCAATGCACGGATTGCGTTTCGTCCCGCTTTGGGACCTGCATAGATTATGATGACACCAATCTTGACCAGCATATTTGCCAGCACAGCGCCAACTATTGCGAGTCCGGCAATACCGGGATCAAGTGTGTCTGAAGACAACCCGCCAAGCGTGACAATCGCCGCATCGACGTCGAAAAGGCCAATTGTGATTATGAGCGCTAGCGCCCCGCCGCCCCCGAACACAATCTCAGCCCAGCGCGCCGCAACCGCCATGATTGCGACCAGAATGAGGAAGCCAAGTGCAGGAATGATAGCGATAGGATTACCCAAGCCCGCAAGTTCGCTGGACGTCACCGAGGTTTGATCATGGAGCAATACCAATCCGGCAACTGCACCGACCAACACTGCGGGGCCGGCTAATTGTAACACTGTCGTGAATGCGAAATCGGCAATAATGGCGGTCAGCAGCAACACTCTCACAAACATGATTGACGTCGCGAGTGCTATGCCTGCCGACAATGTTCCTTGACCGGTTTCGTCTGTCCGGAGCCGATGCGATAACAGAGCGGTAACGGCCGTTGAGGAATAAGCACCGCCAATCACCGCTGTGGCCAACACTCCTTTTTTTGAGCCAAAAATTCGGGTTGCAACATATCCGGCAAAGGAAAGCCCAGTGACGAAGACTACGACCAACCAGAGTTGTCGTGGGTTCCATGCTGCGTATGGACCGTAACGCGCATCAGGCAGGAATGGCCAAATCGCACCAGCAATGATTGCAAACCGGGCGAGAGCTATAACATCTCTTTCACCCAGCTTTTTGACCACAGCATGCAAACCGCGCCGTTGCGTCAGGATCAGCGTGACAACAGCAGCAGTCGCCATTGCCAATGTCGGATGACCTGATGTGGCCAACATACCGAAGCAAAGGGTGGACAACGCCGCGATCAAACTCGTGACGCTGACATCCTGTGGCGAAGACATTGAACGGGTATATCCGATCACAAGCATAAGCACCGCAGCGCCAAGCAATATGTTGGCTGCCGCCGCGCCATAGACCTTCTGGATCAGGCCGAGCAGCCCTCCAAGCCCGCCGAGCAAAGCAAATGTTCTTACGCCTGCGACCCGGCCACCGGTAGCAATATCTCGCTGGCGCCAGCCGCGTTCAATGCCGACCAGTAAACCAGCAGCAAATGCGATGCCTAGGTCGCGATATGCAAGATCGCTGATCGACACCGGGTTTTAGTGTCCCATGATTAGCGGGATAGCGCATTCCGAGAGAAGCGTTCGCGTTACACCTCCAAAAATAAATTCTCGCGCCCGACTGTGCCCATAGCCGAGATCGGAAGAGCGTCGTGTA
>CALDKP010000081.1 GCA_937898535.1 uncultured Sphingomonadales bacterium
AGGGCAAGGTCGCCTTCATCGACCACAGCTTTGTCGCGAGCCAGGACGGGTCCGGCTACGGCCCGTTCGGCAATGTCCGCCGCCAGGGTCCGGCGATCGCCGCGAGCAAGGGCGCGGCCGCCGCGGTGATCCGTTCGGCCAATAAATCGCCGCTGGTGTCATCGTCAGGCCCGCGTGTGTCGGATACCGTCAGAAGGGCAATATTGACGGGTTTGAAAGCAATGTTGTTATCGAGCGGCAATAGAGCCTCCTGTGGCGCGGCGCGCAGTTACGGTTCCATTGGCGTCCGGGAATTTCGGCCACATATATTGGGCGAGCCCTTTCAAGCTGCCCGACGCCTTGTTTGCCCGCATCTCGTAGATCCAATAGTTGCGCAGGATAATGGCAACATACCCCCGCGTTTCCCAATAAGGGATGGATTCAATGAAAAGCAGCGGATCGCCATTGTCCCGAATTTCGCTGTTCCAGCGCGCAAGCGGCGTGGGGCCTGCATTATAGGCCGCAATCACCTTGGGCAGCAGGCCACCCGTGGCGGGCAAATCGCGCAATTTTTCGAGATAGGATTGTCCATATTCGAGATTGATCGAAGGACGATCAAGCTGCGACGCCGCAAACGATGCGCCGCGCGCTCGCGCCATATCCTGCGCGGTGCCCGGCCGAACTTGCATCAGCCCGCGTGCGCCAGCTGGGCTGACCACGTCCGTGCGGAAGTTGGATTCCTGCAACGTGTGGGCGTAGACAAGCGCAGGCGTTACGCGCCACCCGCCAAGTGGTTCCCAATTGGGCATGGGATAGCGCGCCATGGCATTGCTTTGGTTACGTACGGGGCCATAATGACCCAACCAAAATTGGGTTGAGGCAAGGTTTAGCGATCCGGCCAGCTGCGCCAAATTTGTATGCTGCCGCGCATCACCGATGCGCGCCTGATGGCGCAATGCTTCGTCTGCAAGTTTCGTTTGGCCAATTTCGGCTAAACCGACCGCAAGGATTGCATTCTGCTGATCTTTCAAGCTGGCCCAATCAAGCTTTGCGACTTTTGCTGATCTGCGGGCGATGGGTTCCATGCCGAGCGCTTCGCTCGCCAACAGACCATAAAAGGTCTCGGGCAGCTGCGCCGCTTTTTGCATTTTGGGCTGCACAAATTGCGGATGTTTCGCCGCCATCGCTGCACGCGCGCCCCAAAACAGGCCTGCGGCCTTCAGGTCGTCATTGGCAGAAAGGCGTGAGACCACATCAAATGCTTCATAAGCCTCGGCATATTCACCCAACCGCCACGATGCCAAACCATGCACCCATGCCGCCTGTGTGCCCCATTCGCCACCGGCCGTGCGCGCAAGTGAAGCCACACGCTTGGCAGACTGGTCGTCATTTTCGATATAATAAGACCAAGCGACGCGGTATTGAAGCTC
>CALDKP010000082.1 GCA_937898535.1 uncultured Sphingomonadales bacterium
GACATTGTTGAGACGCGGCGACGGGGTAAAGCTGATTTGCTGCCCCTGTAGGTCATATACATGAACACCCGCACGCTTGTCGGTTGCGACAATCAGGCTCTGCTCTGGTTTCGCCGCATTCCGCCAAATTGCCGGATCATCGGCCGCATCGTCCAAGGTCGCAACCGGCTGTGTTTCGACCACTGCACTGACGGACGCCGTTGGAAGGGGGCTCCTCGCCGGCTGCGGTGAAGCGCAACCGGCGAGGAGTAGGACCGACAGGACGCGGAAATCGCGCATTAGAAGTTTACGCGAATACCACCTGAGTAACGGCGACCGAAGCGCTCCCATTCAATCGTATATCGGCTGGTGAACGGGGTTGAAACGCCCTGCGCATTCAAGATATTCGACGGGTCGGAATAGCGACGGCCAGGATTGTTCAGCAAGTTCGCAGCATCAAAATAGATTTCGATACCATTGGAAATTTCATACCGTGCCGAAAAATCGAGCTCGTCATCTTCTGCCCAATAGGTATCGCCTGCGCTATCGAGATTGTCGGCAAAACCATCTGCCCAAGTCGTCCGGTTTTGGTACTGCAAACGAAGGGAAAGGCCATATTTCTCATAATAAGCGCCGACATTGTATACGACCTCTGAAGTGCCGGGGAGTGGCACCTTACGCTCGGGCGAGATGATCGCACCGGCCGCATCCAAAATGGCGGGCTTAGTCACTTCGCTGTCATTGTACGTTGCGTTGGCGGTGATGCCAAAGCCACCCATCCAATCGGGCAAGCCAAGGTCGCTAACATAAGGCTCCAACTGGAACTGCGCAGCGGCTTCCATACCGCGTACGCGGCCTGAACCGCCGTTGGTGATCCCGCTGAACGCGTAAGCCGAACGATCAACGCCATTGCTGTCAAGCGCGTTTGAACCAAATGTGCTGCGCGAGGTATACAATACGTCCTCTACCTTTTTGTAGAAGGCACCGAGCATGAAATAGCCCTGTGGTTGGACATAATATTCATAATATGCGTCAACGCCATAAGAACGCTCTGGCTTGACGCCCGGGTTACCGCCCGAGATGCGCTGATTGCTGTCGTCAACGACAACGTTCGGACGCAACTGATCATAATCTGCACGTGCAGCGCCACTGGTGAAGCCAATGCGTAGTTTCTTGTCGGTATCGACGTCGAAATTGAGATGCATGCTCGGGAATACCAACGTTCCGGTATTTTCGGCAGTTACCGGTGCGGTGACAGTGCCAACCGTCGCGACCGCGGTGCCGCGATTCTTCACACGCTCAATACGCGCGCCGCCCACGGCTGAACCCCAGTCGTAGCGCACTGTGCCCATCAGGTAGCCGGCCATAACCTCTTCCTGGACTTCGTAGATATTTCCAAGCGCGGGCGTGAAGGTAAAATTGTTGCGTGCCGCTTCGCTTGCTGCACGCATTTTATCTGCGTCGAAATAGCGGAAGGTATATCCCATCGGGATCGCGCCCTTAAACGGTGTATCAAGGCTGAAACCATTGTAGCTGGTCGATATTCCAATGGTCGCAAATTGAGTTGCAGTATTGAGTGCGATGCTGCTTTCATCAACGGTTTTGGTGCGCTGATCAAACTGGAAGCCAGCCTTCAACACCGCGTCTCCACCCAAAAATTCGGTTTCGCGCGAAACAACAAATTTGGCCGTGTAGGCCTTCGTTGTATCCACCGCATCAAGGACGGACATCGACGTCAGCGGCTTCGTGAAGCTATCAATATCGGTGACGGGCGTGCCAGCCTGATAACGCGTTGGGCTGCTCAGCTGGACCGTGGTGAACAAGCGCAAACGAGCAAGGTTCGGGTCAGTGAAGTCATAGGCAACCGTTGGACGCAGGGTACGCGTGCTTGGGCTATCCCAAGTTGTTTCGCCAACTACGGAACGGTCGTCCTTTGATTCTGTATAATTACCAAGCCAGTTGAATTTCCAACCATCGCCAAATTCATGCGTACCTTCGATGGTGTTTGTGAAAATCGACTGTTCAAACGCACGAAGCGTTGAGCGTTGACGAATATCAATGCCGTAAATGGTGCCTTGAAGGGGCGTATTTCCAATGCAGACATCGGCATAGCCAGT
This sequence comes from uncultured Sphingomonadales bacterium, assembly GCA_937898535.1. GTDB lineage: Bacteria > Pseudomonadota > Alphaproteobacteria > Sphingomonadales > Sphingomonadaceae > Sphingorhabdus_B. Next base: position 2,097 of record CALDKP010000082.1, read on the forward strand.
AGTCGTTGGCGTTGGGTTTACGGCTGTTCCGCAAGCGGCGGTATTGGCCACCAAGTCACCCTGACGGTCATCAAGATCGAAGCGGAAGTTGTCGCGCATTTCGTCGTCGGTGAACGTGGTAAAGATTGAACGCAGCGAGATGGTGTTGTCGGCATTAGGCTTCCAATCCAGTCGGCCCGAGAGCGACCAGTTGCGGCGTGTCAAACGATACAGCTTGTTTTCCGTTTCATGCGCCCAGAAACGGCTGAGCGAGCCTGGCCGCTGATCCTGCGACACCCGTTCAAAATCAGTCTCGAAATTGTCCGTAATCATTGCGCGCTGATAATAGCTGCCCGACACAAGTACGCCGATTTCACCTTCGCCAGCGGGAACACGCGTCGAGACGACGGCCGAGCCTTCATATTGCGGGCGGTTGCCAAGCTCTGCGATGCCGTACCCAGCCTTGCCTGCAAAATGGAACCCGTCATAATCGAACGCCGAGCGCGTAATGACGTTAACGTTACCCGAAACGGTCTCGCCCGGCATGTCTGGCGTAACCGCCTTTGACACGACGATTTGCGCGGCAATTGCTGAAGGAATGGAGTCAAAACGCGCGTCGCGGCCTTCCGGGCTGACAACGTTGATACCGTCGAACGACAATGTGGTCCAATAGTTCGGCGCACCGCGGATGCTGATGTAACGGGCCTGTCCTTGGTCGCGTTCAACCGCGACGCCGGGAAGACGACCTGTCGCCTGCGCGATGTTTTGGTCAGGAAGACGGCCAGCTGCGTCAGACGACACAACACTAACTAAGGAGTCTGAATTTTTCTGCGCCTGCAAAGCTGCAGCTTCTGATTCTGCAATTGGCCTTGAGCCTGTGACGACGATCGCGTCACCATCTGCTGCTTGTGCCGTTGGCGTTGCCTGCGCCATGGCTGCAACTGGGGAAATTGCCAGCACCGCAGCGCTGCACAGCATGGCGCTACGAACGAAAGCGCGCGAATTCGTGAACCGACTTTGCATATATTTGCCCCTCAATAACCGTCAAACAATGTTAAACAATATGTCGCGCATTAGGCGGGGGTTGTGACTCGTCGGCATATGGACGATGACAATTTGGCGACAATGCTGTTACAGTCTTCACAAACGCGGAAATCAGTGCCGTAAATATGTCATGTTTTCATGGCAATTCGCCGCGATAGATATTTAAAAAGGATAGTTTTTCGTGAAGCCCGCGCCCGGTCCAAGCCAAGTAAAGCCCTTGAAAACGCCTGCTGATGCGCGCTATTTTAACCGCGAATTGTCCTGGCTGAAATTCAACGAGCGCGTGCTGGAAGAGGCATCAAATCCGGCACATCCGCTGCTTGAGCGGCTACGCTTTTTGTCGATTTCCGGTACGAACCTCGACGAATTTTTCATGGTCCGCGTGGCTGGCTTGCGTGGCCAGCAGCAGCGGAAAATTGAAGAACTGTCGATCGACGGTCGCACCCCGTCTGAACAGCTGACCGCAACGGTCGCTGCGGCAGACCGGCTCATGATCCAGCAGCAAAAGCTGTGGCGCAAATTGATGCGCGAGCTGTCGGCAGAGGGCATAAAGGTTGTTGAGCCATCCGCCCTTGGCAAAAATCTTCAAGCTGCGGTCGGTAAATATTTTCAGGAACAGATTCTTCCGGTCCTAACGCCGCAAGCGCTTGATCCCGCCCACCCGTTTCCGTTCATCCCCAATCAGGGCATCAGCCTGATTTTCGATATGCGCCGGAAAAACGACGGCGAAGTGGTGCGCCAGTTGGTGATGATCCCGCAATCGCTGGCGCGCTTTATACGATTGCCCGGCCCCGGAACGCGCTTTGTCACGATCGAGGCGTTGATTAAGCATTTCGTCGGGCAGATGTTTCCGGATTACCTGCTTTTCGCGGCCGGCGCCTTCCGCGTGATCCGCGACAGCGACATCGAGGTTGAGGAAGAGGCCGAAGATCTTGTGCGCTATTTCCGCAGCGCCATCAAACGCCGCCGTCGGGGCCGGATTATCCGGCTGAAGCTGGAAAAAGGGCTACCCGCGGAACTGGCAACCTTAATCCGGTCAGAACTTGGCGCTGGCGCATCCATCGTTGTCGAAACCGTGGGCTTTTTGGGCATCGGTGACCTTGGGCAATTGGTGGACGAAGATCGACCAACGTTGAAATTCCCGCCATATTCGCCGCGCTTTCCCGAACGTATTTTGGAACATGATGGTGACTGCTTTGCCGCGATCCGCCAAAAAGACATCGTCGTCCATCACCCCTATGAAAGCTTTGACGCCGTCCTCGCCTTTTTGCAGCAAGCGGCGGCTGATCCGGATGTCGTTGCGATCAAGCAGACATTGTACCGCGCGGGCAAGCAGTCCGCAGTCATTCGCGCTTTGTGTGAAGCCGCCGATGCGGGCAAATCCGTCACCGCCATCGTCGAGCTGAAGGCGCGATTTGACGAAGAGCAGAACCTGCACTGGGCTTCGCAGCTGGAAAATTCAGGCGTCCAAGTCGTCTACGGCTTTGTCGACATGAAAACCCACGCCAAGATTTCGCTGGTGGTGCGGCGTGAGGCGGATGGTTTCCGCACCTATTGCCATTTGGGCACGGGCAATTACCACCCCATCACCGCGAAGGTATATACCGACATCAGCTTCTTCACCGCGGACCCGCGCGTCGGACATGATGCGGGGCAGATTTTCAATTATATCACCGGCTATATCCCGCCGACGGAACTTAAGCTTTTGACGATGAGCCCGCTCGGTCTGCGCGAAAAAATCATGTCGCTGATCGATGACGAAATCGCACATGTCGCAGCGGGGCGTTCAGGCGCTGTCTGGGCAAAGGTGAACTCGTTGGTTGACAAAGCCGTCATCGACAAATTGTACGAAGCGAGCGAAGCGGGTGTGGAAATTGACCTAATTGTGCGCGGCATTTGCTGTCTGCGTCCCGGGGTCAAGGGCATGTCTTCGCGTATTCGGGTAAAATCGGTGGTTGGACGTTTCTTGGAGCACAGCCGCATTTGGGCGATGGGCAATGGCGCTGACCTTCCCAATCCGGATGCAAAGGTGTTTATCTCGTCGGCGGACTGGATGTCCCGCAATTTCGACCGCCGTGTCGAATATATGCTGCCGATCGAAAATCCGACGGTGCATGACCAGATTCTGGATCAGGTTATGGTTGCAAACCTGCTCGACAACCAGCAAAGCTGGATGCTGCGGTCAGACGGCCGTTACGACCGAGTCAAAGCAGGAACAATGCCTTTCAATTTGCACCATTACTTCATGACAAATGCGTCATTATCAGGACGCGGAGGCGCGCTTGCGGATGACAAGAAGGTTCCAACGCTGAGCCTCGTTCGACAGCGATGAAGGCGGTGCGTCAGGCCGTCATTGATATTGGCTCCAACACAGTACGACTGGTCGTTTATGCAGGGCTGCCGCGTGCGCCCATGCCGATTTACAACGAGAAAAGCCGCGTAAAGCTTGGCGCGTGTCTCGCGGGCGATGGCGTCATCGATAAAGCCACGATGAAAAAGGCGTTGGCCGCGTTAGCGCGCTTTGAAACGCTTGCGAGAGCCATGAAGGTCGATACCATGCGCGTGGTCGCCACCGCAGCGACACGGGAAGCGAAAAATGGCGGCGAGCTGGTCGAAAAGGCAGCGGCGCTCGGCATTCGCGTGGATGTGCTGGACGGCGATGCTGAGGCAACCGCGGCTGGGCTCGGCATATTAAGCGACAACCCACATGCCAATGGCTATGTCGGCGACCTTGGCGGTGGCAGCCTTGAGCTCATTCGGATTGCGGACGGAAAACTGGGTAGGCGCGTATCCCTGCCATTGGGCACATTGCGGCATGACATATTGAACGGGAAAACGACCAAGCAAATTACGCAGATGCTGCGCGATGATATTGCCGGGGCTATGGGCAAAACGGATTTCCCCATAGAAACGGGCCTTCCATTTTATATGATCGGCGGATCGTGGCGGACATTCGCACGGCTGCACATGCACCACACCGGATACCCGCTGACCATCCTGTCCAATTATGAAATGCCCGCCGACGCGCCCGAAATGATGATGGCGGTGGTTAACGACAAGGACGCTTTAAACCGGTCCAATGTCCTTGCCGCAGGCCGCATTTCTGCGCTGCCAGGGGCGAATGCGTTATTGGCTGGTATTGTGGGCCTGCTGAAACCATGCAAGCTCGTCACCAGTATTTATGGCCTGCGTGAGGGATTGTTGTTTGAACAGCTTACACCCGCCGAGCGCCAACAAGACCCGCTTATCGCTGCCGCGCGTTTTGAAGGCGAACGGCTTGGGCGTTTTCCGTTTCATGGTGACGCGTTGGCGCAATGGATTGCGCCTGTGTTTGCCGGGCAAAGCCCCGATGATGCGCGGCTCTGTCGGGCGGCCTGTTTGCTGTCCGATAGTGTGTGGAACGTGAATCCGGAATATCGCGCAGACCATGCACTCGATCTGGCGCTGGACGGCAGCTGGCCCGGCGTGAACGCCAGTGACCGCGCCGTCATAGCCGCGGCGCTGTGGACGGTGCATGCCGGAAAGCGGACTTTGCCCGAAATGCTTACGGCTTTGGCTAAACCCGGCGCGCTCGCCCAAGCGGTGATCTGGGGCCTAGCAATCCGTCTCGCGCACCGGCTTGATGGCGGCACGGGCGGCGCACTGGCCGACAGCCGAATTGACGGCGACGGCGCAACGTTACGCTTGCACCTGAGCGGCTCGGCTATCCGCTTGCAGTCAAACAGCGTCCAGCGCCGTTTGCAGGCGCTGGGCGAAGCGCTTGGTTATAAGCAGTCCGAAATCACGGGCTGACTCCAACCAGTCGAATCACCCCATTGGGTACAAAATTTCTTTCGTCACCTTGTGAATGGCGGTCATCACGTCGTCGCTGAGTTTTAGGTCAATCGCGGCGAAAATATCGTCCAGCTGATCCTCGGTGCTCACACCTACGATGGTCGATGCCACAAAGTCATGTTGCTTTGACCAAGCCGTAGCCAGCGTTACCGGCGACATGCCGGCTTCCTTCGCAATCTCCACGATCCGCATCGTGCTTTCCAGCGCCCGTGGTCCAGCAAATCGCTGCGCCATTTCGGCCTGACGCGCGCCAGCCATCTCCAGATAGCGTGAGAAACGTGCGCCTTCGGGTCGTGCGCCGTCGAGATATTTGCCCGACAAGACGCCGCCGCCCAATGGCGAATAGGGCAGCAGCGACACGCCTTCCTGACGGCAGACTTGCTTCAGTTCATCTTCGAACCGGCGGTTGTTGATGGAAAAGTTGTTCTGAATGCTGTGATAGCGTGCGGTGCCAAGCCGTTCCGATGTCGCGAGCGACTTCATGAGACCGTAGCTTGTTTCGTTCGAACAACCCAGAACGCGGACTTTTCCGGCGCGCACCAGATCGTCGAGTGCTTCCATCGTTTCGTCATAGGCGGTGCCATGGTCTGGCCAATGCGTCTGGTACAAATCGATATAATCGGTCTGCAGGCGGCGTAGGCTTTCCTCAACCGCCGTAACGATGTTGTGACGATCAAGCGCGGTCATCCCGCCGCGCTTTGGCGATTTGAACCATGTATGGCTTGGGCCCGAAACCTTCGTTGCCATGATGATGGCATCGCGGTTTTTGCCCTTCATCCAGCGGCCAACAATGTCCTCTGTCCGGCCAACCCATTTGATGTCCGGCGGCACAGGATAGCCTTCGGCGGTGTCGAAAAAGTTGATGCCGGCGTCCAGACAGCGGTCGAGTATGCGGTGCGCCTGCGCTTCATCGGTTTGCGACCCGAATGTCATCGTCCCCATGCAGATGTCTGAGACGTAAACAGCACTTTTGCCAATACGACGATGTTCCATATTTTTCTCCCCTAATATTGTCCGGCCGCACCAACGACCAAAAATGCCAGCGCCGCGAGTAAACCCGTCATGCGGTTCGATCTGAAATGGCCAAGGGCATTGCTGCCATCGGCCTGTAATGACGCCACTTGCATGACCAGATGAAAGGCCGCGGGAACGAGCGCGACCAATGCCTGCTGCTCCGGCCGAACGCTCCATATCGCCATGCTCCAGCCGGAAAGCGCAAGGAGATAGAATATCGCCACCCCCGCCCGCACGCTGCCGCCCAAGCGCAATGCGCTCGACTTAATCCCCACCAGCGCGTCATCTTCGCGGTCCTGCATGGCATAGATGGTGTCATAGCCCACAACCCAGAATATCGTGCCGGCATACAGCCAGAACATCGCTACATCAGCCTGCCCCGCAATCGCGACCCAGCCGACCAAAGCGCCCCAGCTGAACACCAACCCAAGCCAAAGCTGGGGCCACCATGTGATGCGCTTCATAAATGGATAGGCCGCGACCAGCAGTAGGCTTCCCAACGCCAAAAGCTGTGCATGAAGGTTCAGCTGCAGCAGCACAATCAAACCCACCAGCGCCAGCATCATCAGCCACGCCCAAGCCGCTTTGCGTGAGATCAACCCGCTGGCCAGCGGGCGGTTTGCCGTGCGGGCAACCTGCGCATCCAAGTCACGATCAATGATATCATTATAGACACAGCCCGCGCCGCGCATCGCAATTGCGCCAAGCAACATCCACAACGCCAAATCCCAACGCGCAATCAGCCCACCCGATAGTGCCAAGCCAAACACGCATGGCCAGAATAACAGCCACCAGCCGATCGGCCGGTCAAAACGTGCCAGCAACGCAAAGCCCCGCAGCTTTGCCGGGAGCAGTTTCATAATGCCGGTATATTCGCTGTCGGGCACAAGTTGCGTGGTCATAGGAATGCCCTGCCAAAATTTATCCGGTTCGTCATCTGGAAGTTGGCAGATGACGGCGCGGCGTTTTGTGTTTATGCACACTTCATGCCCGCAACACCCGCCTGGCCCCCAAAATCAACGCCGCGGCTGTTTGTCGAACAGCCGTTGGCCGAAGGCGCGACTTTAAACATCGGCGGTAACAGCGCCCATTATCTGATCGGCGTGATGCGTTTGAAACAGGGCGCACCTGTCAAATTGTTCGATGATGTTTCGGGCGAATATCTGGCAACTGTTACCGAAACGCACAAACGCGACCTGGTCCTGACCGTGGACGCCAAATTGCGCGACCGCGAATTCACCCCCGACCTTTGGATTTGTCAGGCGCTCATCAAAAAAGACCGTTTTGACTGGATCGCAGAAAAAGCCTGCGAGCTTGGCGTTGCCCGATTTGTGCCTGTGCTGACGGCCCGCTGTGTTGTCGACAAGCTGAAGGACGACCGGCTGCGGGCGCATATGATTGAGGCCGCAGAACAATGCGAGCGGACGGCCTTGCCCGTGATCGACCCGCTTGCACGCATCGACGCGCTGCTGGGGAAATGGCCCGCCGACCGGACCCTATATTTCTGCGATGAGCGCGGTGGTGAGCCGTTTTCGGACGCGATCCGCCCCGGCCCGGGCGCTGTCCTGATTGGACCTGAGGGTGGATTTACCGATAGTGAAAATGCCGCAATCCGGGCGCATCCTTGTGCGCGGCCGGTGTCATTGGGCCCGCGCATCTTGCGCGCGGATACAGCCGCGGTTGCAGCGATTTCTGTGTGGATGTCCCAAAATGGCGATTGGACGGCTTAGTAGGCTGCGATGCTGCACGCGCACGGCTTTGCGATCACCGTCAATGGCCCGTAACCGTGCCGACGGAATCTTCTGGCAATATAGCCGCTACATTTCTAAACCGCGCGCATGAGCACAAAAACTGTTTCGGACCGCCACGATCCCGTCATTGAAACGCGCGATCAACTCATCGCCGCGATTGCCAAGGGCGAAAAGCCTAAGGACCGCTGGCGCATTGGCACCGAACATGAAAAATTCGTCTATAACCGGACAGATCATCATGCACCGTCCTATGACGAACCAGGCGGTATTCGCGATCTGTTGATGGCCATGACCGAATTTGGTTGGGAGCCCGTGTACGAAAACGGCAAGGTTATCGCCATGACAGGCACCGATGGCGCCGTCAGCCTTGAACCCGCGGGTCAGCTTGAACTATCCGGTGCCCCGCTTGAAAACCTGCATCAAACATGCGAGGAAACCGGGCGCCATTTGAAGCAAGTGAAAGCCATTGGTGACAAGACCAACACCAGCTTTTTGGGCCTTGGGCTGTGGCCTGACAAGACGCGGGCTGAATTGCCGATCATGCCCAAAGGCCGCTACGACATCATGCTGCGCCATATGCCGCGTGTTGGTAGCATGGGCCTCGACATGATGCTGCGTACCTGCACGATTCAGGTCAATCTTGATTATTCAAGCGAAGCCGACATGGCCCACAAGTTCCGCACCTCGCTTGCGCTTCAGCCGCTGGCGACCGCGTTGTTCGCAAACTCGCCGTTCTTGGAAGGCAAGCCAAATGGCTTCCTCTCCTACCGCAGCCACATCTGGTCCGACACCGATCCGCAGCGCACCGGCATGCTGCCGTTCGTATTCGATGAAAACTTCGGATATGAACAATATGTCGACTATATGCTGAAGGTGCCGATGTATTTCGTTTACCGTGACGGCAAATATATCGACGCATCGGGGTTGGATTTCCGCGACTTTTTGAAGGGCGAACTTTCGGTACTGCCGGGGGAAAAACCGACCGTTTCTGACTGGGAAGACCATATGTCGACCGCATTCCCCGAAGTGCGCTTGAAAAGCTTCCTGGAAATGCGCGGCGCGGATGGTGGCCCATGGAACCGCATCTGTGCGCTGCCCGCATTCTGGGTCGGCTTGCTGTACGATCAGGGCGCGCTTGATGCTGCCTGGGACGAAGTAAAGCACTGGACGATGGAAGAACGCGAAACGCTGCGCAGTGCAGTGCCAGCACAGGGCCTGAACGCAGCGATACCCGGTGGCGGCAAGCTACTCGATCTTGCAGGGCGCATTCTTGACATCTCGTCGTCCGGGCTTGCCGCCCGCAACTGTCTGAATGCCAGTGGCGACAATGAAACCGGCTTTCTGGACCCGCTGCGCGAGATTGTTGCCAGCGGAAAAACCGTGGCCGAACAATTGCTCGACAAATATCACGGCGAATGGGCAGGCGACGTCTCACGCGTGTATGACGAGATGAGCTTCTAATATTTGGTGCTGAACGGCCACAGTACTCGGAAAACTGCACTTTTATTGCAAAGCTTGGTTGATTCCGTGACAAGTGTCCGCCAGGGGACGGTCGAGTATCAAGGGCGGGGTAACAATCCCGCTCCTTCCTCTATCAACTCGGGAGAATATTATGCGTTCTGTTCGCTCCATCATGGCATCAAGCGCCGCTATTGCGGTTGCCACCACCAGCCTTTTCATCGCCCCAGCCGCTTATGCGCAGGACGAAACTGCACAAAACAGCGCAGCCTTGGGCGAAATCGTTGTCACCGCGCAGCGTCGTGAAGAAAATCTTCAGGATGTGCCTTTGTCCGTAACTGCCGTAAGCGGTGACCAATTGGGTGCGATTACCGCTGGTGGCGTCGATATTCGTGGCATTTCCGGCCGCGTGCCAAGCTTGCTGGTGGAATCCTCGTTTGGCCGCACCTTCCCGCGCTTTTACATTCGTGGCCTTGGCAACACCGACTTTGACTTCAACGCATCACAGCCCGTCAGCTTGATCTATGATGATGTCGTTCTCGAAAACCCAATTCTCAAGGGCTTTCCAATCTTTGATATGGAGCGCGTCGAAGTTCTGCGTGGACCGCAAGGCACCCTGTTCGGCCGCAACACCACTGCCGGTATCGTGAAGTTTGACAGCGTGAAGCCAAGCGACGTTGCTGGCGGCTATGGTAAGATTTCGTACGGCCGTTTCAACGCGATGAACCTCGAAGGCGGCTTTGGCGGCCCATTGGGCGAGAAAATCAGCGTCCGCGTATCGGGCATGTACCAGCGTCAAGACAACTATGTCGATAATGTCATCCCAAGCAAGACAACCAAGGATGCGTTCGAAGGTTATAAGGAATATGCCGCCCGCGTTCAATTCCTGATCAAACCAAGCGATGACTTCGACATTTTGCTAACCGGCCAGCTCCGTTCGCTTGATGGCACCGCCCGCTTGTTCCGCGCAAACGTATTCACGCGCGGTCAGGAAGGTCTGAATGCAAACTTCGACCGTTATCGCGTATCGGTGGATGGCAAGAACGAACAACGCGTCGACACGCAGAATATGACTGCGCGTATGACCTATGATGCGGGTGCAGTGTCGTTCATTTCGGTCACCAGCTATTGGACCGGCGACGCGACTTCGGTTGGCGATGTGGATGGCGGCTTTGGCGCCAATTTCTTGCCACGCAATCTGTATGGCCCAGGCGAGATTCCGTTCACTGCCGAAACCCGCGACAGCGTGCCAACGCTAAAGCAGTTCACCCAGGAATTCCGCGTCGCCAGCAATAATGATGGCGCGTTGAGCTATCAGGCGGGTGTGTTCTACTTTAACGAAAATCTGGACATCGTTTCCGAAAACTACTCAACTATGGGTGACCCGAATAACGCAGTGGACGGCGTGAACATTATCGTTTCGCAAGCCCAAAACAGCAAAGCCTATGGCCTGTTCGGTTCAATGACCTATCAGTTGACAGACCAACTGAGCGTTACTGGCGGCCTGCGTTACAATGACGACAAGCGTGATTTTGTTGCCGTGCGCAGCAAGGACACACAGTTCCCAGGCTTCCTGCAGAACCCGCTTGGCACTGTGCGCCGCGATGTCAGCGACAACAACCTGACATGGGATCTCAGCGGAACCTATGCCGCGACGGATGATGTGAACCTGTACGCACGCGTTGCCCGTGGCTATCGCGCGCCATCGATCCAGGGCCGCATCTTGTTCCCGCCAGCAACATCGACACCGCTGGAAAGCGGCGTAACTGTAGGCAAGTCGGAAACGATCACATCCTATGAAAGCGGCATCAAATCGACACTGCTCGACGGACGTGCCCGCTTGAACGTCAACGGTTTCTATTATGAACTGAAGGATGCGCAGCTGACTGCAGTCGGCGGCGGCGTGAATGCCAACCGTCTCATCAATGCAGACATGGTGCGCGGCTATGGCTTTGAAGCGGACATCGAGTTCAAGCCTGTCCCGCAACTGCTGCTGACCGCTGGCCTGAGCTACAACAACACCAGCATTCAGGACACGGGCCTAACGACCGCAGCCTGTGGCGCAACGCGCACAGATACGATCTCGAACGTCTCGTTGTGCACACCGCTTGACCCAATCGTTGTTGCGGCAGCCCCGTTCTCGGCGGCTATCGTCAACATCGACGGCAACAGCTTGCCACAGAGCCCCAAGTGGATTGCCAATTGGACGGCACGTTATGGCGTGCCCGTAGGCGACGGTGAAGTCTATGCCTTCACCGATTGGGCGTATCGTTCGAAGATCAACTTCTTCTTGTATGAATCGGTTGAGTTCCAGGACAAGCGCATGCTCGAAGGCGGCCTGCGCGTTGGTTACAAAACCGATGCATATGACGTCTCGGCTTTCGTCCGTAACATTACGAAGGATACGTCCGCAGTCGGCGGCATCGACTTCAACAACCTGACTGGCTTCGTCAACGAACCACGCGTCTGGGGCGTCGAAGCCGCGTTCAAGTTCTAAATTCCGACAATATCATGCAAGAACGGGGCGGGTGTGCGAAAGCAGACTTGCCCCGTTCGCATATCGGCGTTAAGGGCGCATCTCTTCGCTGAAAAGCGGGGTGCAGGAGTTTAGCTCAGTTGGTAGAGCATCGGTCTCCAAAACCGAGGGTCGTGGGTTCGAGTCCCCCAACTCCTGCCATTTTATTGGTTCCACCTATAATTTGGCCTCTTCGCGGATCTTCATCCGCCAGCCCCAGATACTCAAAATAAACATCGCGGCATTCGATCCAAAATCCAATGCCATCCAGCGGTTTAAGATGGGCAATTCATATACAAAATAATAGTTGAAGCCGAAGAAGGGCAGCAGCGCGATGGTGTAAGCAACAAACGCTGCGCGCGTAAATCGGCTAAACCAAATGAACAGGCCGCCCAAAACGGCTTGTGCACCGAAACAACCAATAAAGAGCGCGCTGGTCGCGCTTAAATGTTGGTACTCCGGATTGATTGTCATCCGTTCGACCATATGCGGTGCAAACAAGCACCAACCGCCCAAAACAAAATAGGGCAAAGCGATAAGGCGCTGGATGTGGATAGACTGCATACACTTCCTCCGTGTCATCATCCGTAAAGCAACAGGTTATGGCCACCGCGTGATGGAAAGCGCATCCGCTGCCTTCAATGCGCCTTGCGCTTGGGCAGCATGTGATGGGCCAAGACAATCACGGCGCCAATGGCGAGCCCGACGACACCGCATAATGCCGCATCTGCAATCCACGCCAACGCGCCTTCATGCAGGCCGAAAAACTCGGCAGGGTGAAAGCCAAAGCCATGGACAACAATTTGTCCGCCGACCCAAAGCATGGCGGCAGTGCCGATGGTTGACAAGGCGGCGAGCAACTTTGGCATCCCCTTGACCAGACCGCGGCCAATGGCCTGCGACCCGCCATTTTCACGCTGGGCCATGTGCAGGCCGATGTCGTCCATTTTCACAATCACGCCAACCACGCCGTACACCGCAATAGTGATGGCAATCGCGACAAAGGCCAGTGCGATACCCTGCCAGACCACCGGATGAAAACTACCCCCGAGTTTAGAAAGAGCACCTCCTTGTGTGATATCGCTCAACGCAATCGCCATGATTTCTGCTGACAAAATGAAATCCGTGCGCACCGCGCCTTTCACCATATTTTGTTCATGCTCGGTGCTGGTCAATGCAGCGAGTTCTTCGACCAAACTCTCTTCCTCATGCGGGACCAGCTTTTCCCAAACTTTTTCGGCACCTTCGAAACACAGATACGCGCCACCTAACATGAGGATCGGCGTAATGGCCCATGGCAGGAACAGGCTTAACAACAACGCAACCGGCAAGATAATGACCAGCTTGTTGAAGAATGACCCCTTCGCAATGCGCCAGATGATTGGCAGTTCGCGGTCCGGCGTAAACCCAGTGACATATTGCGGCGTCACCGCCGTGTCGTCGATAACAACACCAGCGGCCTTGCTGCCTGCTTTGCCCGCGGCAGCGGCGACATCGTCCACTGATGCAGCCGCAACTTTGGCGATTGTCGCAATGTCGTCGAGTAAGGCGGCAAGACCGGATGGCATGTGGACAAATTCCTTGATGTGATGAAGCGTTGAGGGATAGCCAAAAACCTTAACAGTTCAAGGCCGTTTGATATCCTATGCCCGACGCCTTCGCTTTCCTAAACGGACTTGCCTCGCACCGAATCCATCGCTAAAGGCCTAGTCTTTCCGAAATCGGAACCTATATCGCTCTCGACCCGCCGGTCGGAGCGCTGGCGGCTATCCTCGGGATCGAACAGGAAGAAACGATATGGCAAAGACAAGCCCCGGTGAATTCATCCGTCAGGTACGGACCGAAATCGGCAAGGTAGTATGGCCGTCAAGGCAGGAAACCGTGCAGACCGCGATCATGGTATTGATCATGACGATCATCTTGGCCGTCTTCTTTTTGGGCGTCGACGCGGTATTCGCCGCAATCGTAAAGGGACTGCTTGCGCTAGCCGAAGGCTAAGCCGCGGTCACTCGAAAGAGTTTTGGGGAAAAGAAGAGATATTATGGCACGCTGGTACATCATTCACGCTTATTCGGGTTTTGAAAACAAGGTCCGCGACCAGATTCTTTCTGAAGCCGAGCGTATTGGCCTCTCGCAGCTCGTGGAAGCTGTCGAGGTTCCGACCGAGCAAGTTACGGAAGTGCGCCGCGGCAAGAAGATTAAGGCCGAACGTAAGTTCTTCCCGGGTTATGTTCTTGCCAAGCTGAACATGAACGACGACGTTTATCACTTGGTCAAGAACACCGCCAAGGTAACCGGCTTTCTGGGCGCGGGTAACAAGCCGCAGCCAATCAGCGAAGCCGAAGCAGCGCGTATTTTGAACACGAAGCAGGAAATGGAAGCTGCGCCGAAGAAGCGCGTTTCGGTCGACTACGAAATCGGCGATCAGGTCAAGGTACTTGGCGGTCCATTCGCAAGCTTCAACGGTGCCGTCGAAGAACTCGACTTCGACAAGAACCGCGTGAAGGTATCGGTCAGCATCTTTGGCCGCGCGACACCGGTCGAATTGGATTTCGAAGAAGTCGAATTGATGAAGTGATGGCCTTCGCTGGCCATCTTTCTTTCTTATGACGTCCGCACTCTCGCCTGAACAGATACAGGCGCGCATCGAAAAGGCGAACGCGGCGCACAGCGCGATACCTGCTGACAAGCTGGTTCGTGGCCTTGTCCGCCTGTTCGACTTTTCCGCCGCAGACGAACCCGACGAATTCACCTTTCCGGCATTCTCTCGTGCATCGCGCGATCGCATTTTCGGCGGTCAGATTATCGCGCAAGCCATGATGGCAGCAGCGCGCACCGTGGACCCAGATAAGCAAGTCCATTCGCTGCATGCCTATTTCTTGCGCGGTGGCAGCGAAGCCCTGCCGCTGCACTTTCGCGTCCACCGTGATTTTGATGGCCGCGCATTTTCCAACCGGCGCGTTGTTGTCCGGCAGGAAGGCAAGGTTATTTTCAACCTGACCGCGTCTTTTCAAAAGCCTGAAGCAGGTTTTTCACATCAAGTACCGATGCCGGACGTGCTGCCACCCGAAAAATGCTGGGATTATTCGGACGCCATGGCGCGCAATCCCGACATACCGGACAATATGCTTGAGCGCATGGCGCATCCGCGGCCGTTTGAGCTCCGCAGCTTTCGTCCTGCCGCCGATGCCAAGGCCACCAGCCATTATCAATGGTTCCGCTTGCGCGCGCCGATTGAGGGCGACCAATTGCTGCACCGCGCACTGCTATCGTTTGCGTCCGATATGGGGCTGCTGTCATCCGCGATGCTGCCGCATGGACTGCATTGGGTGACGCCCGGCCTGTTTTCCACCAGCCTTGACCATGCCATGTGGTTCCACAACGATGTTCAGGTCGACCAGTGGTTCGTTTATGTCATGAACAGTGATTGGACCGGGGGCAGCCGCGGTATCAACCATGGCTGGATTTATAGCGAAGATGGCACGTTGGTCGCATCCGTCGTTCAGGAAGGTCTGCTGCGGCTCACGCCGCCGGCATAACCGCGCAAAGGCTTGCATTATGCCCCCATTGCGGATAGTGGCACCGCTTCTCGGCGCATTAGCGACGTGATTCCGTGTGGGAGGACATCATATGATGTCTGTTGGACCACTTAATTTGACCCGTTTTCGCTCTTTCAGGGCAGTGCGGCGATAGAATGAAAGGACGCCATTCATGGCAAAGAAAATTGACGGCTATATCGGCCTGCAGGTTCCTGCAGGATCAGCCACCCCATCCCCGCCAATCGGCCCAGCATTGGGTCAGCGCGGCGTAAACATCATGGAATTCTGCAAGCAGTTCAACGCTGCGACCGCTGACATGGAAAAGGGCACCCCGATTCCAACGAAGATCACCGTGTTCGCAGACAAGAGCTTCACCTTTGCGATGAAGTCGCCACCAGCGACCTACCTCATCAAGAAGGTTCTTGGCCTCAAGTCAGGTTCGAAAGAACCAGGCAAGGTCACCGCTGGTAAAATCACACGTGCGCAGTTGGAAGAAGTCG
>CALDKP010000083.1 GCA_937898535.1 uncultured Sphingomonadales bacterium
ATCTACACAGGCGAAGACACTCTTTCCCTACACGACGCTCTTCCGATCTTGCTGCCCGCAACGCGTTGGCCGCCTCGAAGCTGCCATTCCATCCAACGACGGCGGGCCCGAATACGTCAAATGTGTTCAGCTCATGAGGCTGCACCAATATCGGCACGCGCGCATTTTGTAAGACATCACCTATCAACGCAATTGGAGTGTAACGTGTTTCACGGTGGCGATATCGGCCCATAACTACTAAGTCGGCCAGTGAAGACCGGCTGACAATTTCCTGGGCTGGTTCACCGTCAACATGCTCGTAGTCCCAAGATACATCCTCATTTTTCAGACTTTCCTCGATCCGCGCACGCATCTTCCTTTCCATCTCGTCGAGCGTTTTGATAAAGTTCGGCATCATATACGCGCCAGTCATACCGTCTGACATGATATAGAGGTTGATCGGGGTCACATGCAGGCAACTGACATGACCGGATGTGGCGCGTGCGATGGAAAGCGCAGCCTGCAACCTTGCTTCCATTCCGGAATCGTCCTGTACATGTAATAACAGGGATTTCATTTCAACTCTCCCTCAGGCGGCGCGGCATCGCGAAAATTTAATATTCACGAACTTAACCTGCGCGGGGACAGCGCCATATAAGGGAAAATACGGATGTTTGATGAACTCCAAATTCGTGCATCGTTATAGGCCACCGCGGATTTAGAAAGCGAGATCGTCCGCCTAAAGAATAGCCGTGCCTGACATCAGCTTGGTATCACCGAATTGCGCTTTAGACCGACAATCAATGGCATCAGCATGGACAGCCCAAGACCGACCGCATTCGTCAGAGCGGCAAACGGGCTAAAGCCTGCCCAGAGAGTAAAAACTGAGCTGTCGCTCAGGATCCGTGCCATAGTCTCTTCGGTAATTAATAGCAGAACAAATGCGGTGCAGCCAATGAACAAGCAGTCGCTGGGCGTTTTGGTATCAGGTGCCCTATCGAGCACAAACCGCGCCGAGAAAAATGAGGCTATCGCCATGACCGGCATTTCCATCACCAACGCGGCGCTCAGACCAACCGCCTGGGTAATCCTGAACTCGCTGATAATGCCCAGCGCAAAGCGTGCGAAATAGACCATTAAAAAATAACGGATGGGACCGCTAAATTGCGTTATCATTTGGCCAAAGCTAAGCATGGCAACTGATCACCTTGAACGGCAGACGCTCCCCATTTGTTTCGGTAATCGTCAAATATTGGCCAGGTTTGATTGAATGGTGTTCCAATTGGAAAATGCCCTCATCATCGGCATCACCGTCTTCATATGAAAATGCCCAGCCAGCGCGCTGGCTTATGACCACTCCCGTCCGATCAGGCTCGCCGGGCCACATACGATGGACTATCGGGCTTTCGGTTGCATGCTTGATGGCCGACCGCTCAATAAAGCCATTGTCGTCAATTGGTAGCCGCAACACATAGGCATGCGCCGCAGAACCTTCCGGAAATTCTGCCGTACGCGCAAGTTCCAAGCGAATGGTTTTCCAAGTCATATCGATGTTTTGCACGACATGGCGCAGCCGTGGGATACGCAATGTTGCGTAACAATTCAGTCTAACGCGAGGCGTTGCATGACCCTAAGGACGCTATCGGGGTTGAGACTGATGCTGTCGATGTGCCGGTCAATCAGCCACTTGGCGAACCCGGGGCGGTCCGACGGGGCCTGCCCGCAAATGCCGCAATGGCGACCAGCCTTATGAGCACCGGCAATTGTTTGTTCGATCATTTTCAACACGGCTGGATCTTCTTCGTTAAAACTATCTGCCAATATGTCGGCGTCGCGATCAATGCCGAGGATCAATTGTGTCAGATCGTTTGAGCCGATCGAGAAACCATCAAACAATTTCGCAAATTCATCGACCAGGATGACGTTGCTCGGGATTTCGCACATCATATAAACCTTCAAACCGTTCTCGCCGCGGTTGAGATCGCTGCGGGCCATGATGTCGAGCACCTCATTAGCCTCGCGCAGACTGCGGCAGAAAGGGATCATGACGACCAGATTAGTAAGACCCATATCGTCGCGCACATGCCTGATAGCAGCGCATTCGAGCTCGAACGCTGGCCGGAAATCGGGATGCATGTAACGAGACGCTCCTCTGAACCCCATCATCGGGTTGTTTTCTGGCTTCTCGAAATCGGCGCCACCGATCAGAGACGCATATTCATTTGATTTGAAATCGGACGTCCGCACAATGACAGGCCGAGGATAAAAGGCAGCGGTTATGACGCCAATTCCTTCGGCGAGGCGCGAAGTGTAATAATCCGCGCCGCCACGATAGCCTTTGGTCAGGGCGTCGAGTTGTCGCCGCGTCTTCTTTGAAGTAACGCGTTCCGGGAACAACAATGCCATGGGGTGGGCGCCTATCGCATTGGCGATGATAAATTCGATCCGCGCCAAACCGACACCGACAACCGGCAATGCGGCTGTGCGAAATGCAATATCCGGATTTCCGATGTTGACCATAATCTCTACATTGGCGGGCTTGATGTTCGTGACGTCCACAGCGTCAAGCGCGAAGGGAATATGGCCAGCATAAACCTTTCCGCGCTCACCTTCGGCACATGATATCGTGATTTGCTGGTCAGCTTGTAAAAGGCTCCGGGCGCCTTTTGCGCCCACAATTGCGGGGATGCCAAGTTCGCGAGCAACAATGGCAGCATGGCAGGTCCGCCCGCCATGCTCGGTGACGATTGCAGCAGCGCGTTTCATCACAGATTCCCAATCGGGCGCGGTCGTTTCGGCGACCAACACATCTCCTTCGTTGAGTTCGGCAAGGTCTGCCTTACTGGTTACGAAACGCACTACACCAGTGGCGATCCCTTGGCCGACGGCCTGACCAGACACCACAACTGGCCCGCTGCCTGTCAGGCGGTAGAGCTTCAGCGCAGTATCCCCCGCCGCCGCGTGAACGGTCTCGGGGCGCGCCTGAATTATGTACAATTCACCGTCAGTGCCATCTTTGGCCCATTCGACGTCCATCGGCGTCGGGCTGCCATAATGCTTGCTATAGTGGCCTTCGATCAGCATTGCCTGACCTGCCAGATCGAGTATTTCCGCATCGGACAGGCATTGCATGGCCTGCATCTTGCGCGGTACGGTTTGCCATTTTGTCCGTCCGGCATCCATGCGCTTTCCGTAAACCAGTTTGACCTGCTTTGCCCCGATCCGCCGCCGTAAAATAGTGCTGCGCCCGAGCCGCATTGTTGGTTTGTGGACAAGGAACTCGTCGGGGTCGACGATGCCCTGGACAATCGCCTCGCCCAAACCCCAAACGCCGCTGATCAAGACGACGTCACGGCTGCCACTTTCGGTGTCGAGCGTAAAAATGACACCCGAACTCGCACGGTCGGCTCGTATCATTCGCTGCACCCCTACAGACAGCGCAACGCTATGATGGGCAAAGCCCTTATCTATGCGGTAGGAGATCGCGCGTTCGCTGAACAAAGATGCAAAGCAATCCTTGACCGCGCCGACCAAAGCCTTTGCGCTTCGTACATTGAGGTAACTCTCGTGCACGCCAGCAAATGAGGCCGTCGGAGAATCTTCGGCAGTCGCGCTGCTGCGAACAGCGACTGCAACGCCGCGTCCAAACTCGCGTTCAAGTCGACGGTAAGCGAATTCAATATCGGCAACGAGCCCGTCAGGTAACAGCGCATTTTGGACCATCGCACGCAATGTTGCCGACGCTGGTCCCGTCGCTTTCGGATTTCGCCAATCGGTCTGGTCAAGTATGATCATCATCCGTTGCCAAAGATTGTCTCGATCGATGGTTTGACGATAGGCGTCCGCTGTTATGACGAATCCTTCAGGCACTTTGATGCTACTGCCAAGGAACCGGGCGAGTTCGCCCAGCGACGCGTTTTTTCCCCCAGCAAGGTTGAGATCATCCAACCCGATCTCATCGAACCATCGGATAAAGCGGACGTAATGCTGCGAAGGCTTTGGCATATCTCTACCTGCTGAACGCCCGGATCGATATTCTTGCCGATTTAGTTAATCTCTTGGATGCGAGGCGTAACTCCGGAAATCTACCTAACAATAACCATACGCAATCAACCGGATGCCGCTGCCTTATTGAAGCCGGTATGATGCAAATCATGACGACGATTTCATTGCAGGACAAGCCCAAGCGAGAAGCGTCCAAGCGGCTGGTCGATGCGTTGCGGCAATATGCCGAACCGCTGCCTGCACCGGAACAGCAAGAGGCGTTCGGGCAGTTTTTTGACCGCTTCGGCGATTCGCAGATCGTTTTGCTCGGCGAAGCGACCCACGGCACATCTGAATTCTATAATGCGCGCGCGGCGATCACGCGACAACTGATCGAACATCATGGCTTTACTGTGGTCGCGGTTGAGGCCGACTGGCCCGATGCGGCCCGGATCGATGGTTATGTCCGCCACCATGAAAAGCGGCCGCGCCGTGGCGAGGGCTTTGTCCGCTTCCCGACGTGGATGTGGCGCAATGCCGAACTGCTGGCCTTTGCTGACTGGATGCGCGGACATAATGAAGGTCAGCCCGACCGCGCGAAGGCGTCGTTTCACGGGCTTGATGTTTACAGTCTGAGCGAGTCGATCCATTCGGTGCTCACCTATCTCGACAAGGTCGATCCCGACGAGGCCACAATGGCGCGATGGCGCTATGGTTGCCTGACTCCATGGCAAGACGAGCCAGCAAAATATGGCCGCGCCGTCGTGCGCGGCGAACGACCTGACTGTGCGCAACAAGCAGTGGAGCAGCTTCACACGTTACTCGACAAACGGCTGGGATATCTGGCGAGCGATGGTGAAGCGTGGTTCGATGCTACACAAAACGCACGGATCGTGCGTGAGGCTGAGCGCTATTACCGCGCTATCTATCAAGGTGGTGCGACATCGTGGAACCTGCGCGACCGTCATATGTTCAGCACCCTGCAAGCGGTCATCGCACATCGTGGTGTTGGTACCAAGGCGGTCGTCTGGGCGCATAATTCGCATATCGGCGATGCGTCTGCGACGGCAATGGGGTGGAACGGCGAGTTCAACATTGGTCAGCTTTGCCGGGTGGCTTATGGTGATGATGCTGTGCTGATCGGTTTTGGCACCGACACCGGAACGGTCGCAGCGGCGAGCGAATGGGGTGCAGATATGCAAGTAAAGACTGTGCGTCCTGCGCGGCCCGATAGTTATGAGCATGCCTTTCGGCGAACTGGCCTTGCGCGTACGTTGACCGACTGGCGCGGGCGCTCGCGTCAATCGCTGGCGCATATATTGCGCGAGCCCTTGCTAGAGCGCGCAATTGGTGTGGTCTACCGGCCAGAAACCGAATTTCTCAGCCATTATTTCGAGGCGGTATTGGCCGACCAGTTCGATGCCTTTGTCTGGTTTGAACATTCCAATGCAGTGACGCCGCTTGGGCATGAAAAGCCGCATGGCGCGCCTGAAACATATCCTTTTGGGCTTTAATGTCATGGCGTCACAAATTGATATCCCGCCACAAGAGATCCTGGTTGGATCGCATCGCCTACGCGCGCTGCTAGGGATACCTCCGGTTTCGACAGGACTTGTTATCTTTGCACATGGCAGCGGAAGCGGACGCCTCAGCCAGCGGAACAATCATGTTGCAGCTGAACTTCGAATGCATGGGCAGGCGACCCTTTTGCTCGATCTGCTCACGACGGAAGAAGAGCAGAACCGACGGAACGTGTTCGACGTCGAATTGCTCGCCAGTCGGTTAAAATTGGCGACGAAATGGGCAAGGAACAATACCGACCTGCGTCACTTGCCCATTGGCTATTTTGGCGCAAGCACGGGTGCAGCTGCAGCTTTCATCGCAGCAGCAGATGATCCGGATATCGCAGCAATCGTATCGCGCGGAGGCAGACCTGACATGGCCGGAGAGGCACTGCCGATGGTTCGTGCCCCCACATTGCTCCTCGTCGGCAGTCTGGATGGGCCCGTGATCACCCTGAACCAGCAAGCATTCATGGCGCTTACCTGTCCAAAAAAGCTGCTGATCATTCAGCGCGCGGGTCATTTGTTTGAGGAACCAGGAACGCTCGATCAGGTAATCACCCATGCCAGCAATTGGTTTGCGATGCATTTCGCGCAATTTGCAAGAAGGGGTATTTGACGATGTTTAACCGCGACTATCCATTCGAGGACCGCCGCGACGCTGGTCGTAAGCTTGCTCGGCAGCTTTTGCACCTTGCGCCCCAGCATCCGGTTATTCTTGCTCTTCCGCGCGGCGGGGTACCCGTTGCGTTCGAGGTCGCAAAGGCGCTTGATGCACCGCTAGACCTGCTGTTTGTGCGCAAGATTGGTGCGCCTGGATATGCCGAGTTCGGCATCGGGGCCGTCGTTGACGGGACGAGCCCGCAGCTTGTGTTGAATGAAGATATCGTCCGGCAACTTGGGCCCAGTCCCGATTATATTCGTGCCGAAATGCGGCGGCAGCTCGCAGAGATAGACAGGCGCCGCAAAGCCTATTGCGGCGACCACGCGCCCATTAGCATAACCGGTCGTATGGTGATCGTTGTGGATGACGGCATTGCCACCGGAGGTACGATGAGGGCCGCCTTGCGCGGTGCAAATAAGAATGAGCCCTCTTGGCTGATCCTCGCTGTCCCAGTAGCGCCGCCCGAGATTGCACGCGACCTTGGTCATGAATGCGACCAGGTCATCTGTCTCGAAACCTATAAGCCGTTTGGTGCAGTTGGCGAGTTCTATCGGGATTTCACCCAAACGAGTGATGCAGAAGTTGTATCGCTTCTGAACGAAGCGCGTGGTTTCGGATTAAGAGTTGCAGACTCCGCAGGCCTATGAAGTGATGTATGTCGGCATATGGCAGTTACCTATCGAGCGTCGGCAAATTCTCAGCGCTCTTTTGGCCGCTCGATTGACGGTTCCAGCTCGTTACGCACCTTGCGCGCGTCGAATATATTTTTTTCATCTGGCGTGATCCCGCGCCCCATTTCTATCTCTGCGTGCGCCTCGAACTCTTCGACGGCGCGGACATCGATACCGTCGGCCCAAAACGGGCCGTCTCCATAGGGATACCAGTATTGCCAGCCATCATGCGGCCGGAAGTAGCGCCAGTACGGTCGCCAATAGACATATCCGTACCATGGACGATAAAATGGCGATGGTTCAATATATTCCCGTCGATCTCGGTCGGTTTCGCGGTCAACGATACGAAACCAGTCAAACCCTTCTTTTATCGTCAGTTCGGCCGCACGGTACAGCAGATAGCCCTCAACACGTTCGCGCGACGTGAGCGTATTTCCGTCAAAGGTTACGCGAAACCGGTTATTGGTTAACCGCTGCTCCGAATATCCCCCATGGATGCGTTGCCCCCGAACCTCTGGCTGATACGGCGTCGCGGTCATACAGGACCATAGCAACAATGCTGCCGACAATGATACGGAGGCCGCCACCATCTTACGTCGTAATACATTCTTGTTCATTGCAATTACTCCGCTGAAACTCCGCTCAACTGGCGATCCCCAAGCATCGAGACACGCTTTAGTGAGTCGACTTTGTTCAATGGGTGGCAGGCGTTTCCGGCAAGCCTACGGATACTTTTTTGCCGGACCGCAACACATTGTCACCGTCATGCTGGCTCAGGAAATCGGCAATCATACCGCGCAATTCGTTGCTGTGCGAAATCAGCAGGTGGCCTCCGGTCTTGAAGACCTTCAGCGTTGCATCCGGGATATGTTCTGCGGCAAAGCGCGCGCTAGGAAGTGTATGATAAAGGTCATCCTCAGCCGAAATAACCAGCGTCGGGCAACGAATTCCTTCAAGGTCGGGCTTGACCAATTCGCTGGTCGTATCGGCCATGATGCCATCAGCGCGCGCTGACAGGGGCAGCATTCCAGCAAATAGCGCATTTATTTTTTCACGGTCTTCGGGCCCTGCTTTAGCCTCAACCGCTGGATCGACGCCAAAGAAGCGAACCAGTGTCTTACGCCCGACTTTTGTCGCTGCCCAATAAGGAAAATCGATCGAGTTTTCGAAAAGGCGGATCAACATCTTGTTCTGCAGTTCTCGCTGGACGCCCGCCTGATTGGCGGGATCATATGTGCGCGGGACGACCAGCACGAGCGCGGTCGTCCGGTCGGGATAGCGGGAGGCGAATTCGATCGCGCTCGGTGCACCGGCCGACACCCCCATTACAATCG
Source organism: uncultured Sphingomonadales bacterium (assembly GCA_937898535.1). Taxonomy (GTDB): domain Bacteria; phylum Pseudomonadota; class Alphaproteobacteria; order Sphingomonadales; family Sphingomonadaceae; genus Sphingorhabdus_B. The sequence continues at coordinate 8,195 of CALDKP010000083.1, forward strand.
TTTTTTGCACATCAAGCTTATCAAGCAATTCTGCGTGTGCATGGGCCTGCGCTACATGTGATGCGTCGGAGGGGATTGGCGTGCGAAGATACCCGAAGCGTGATGGAGCAATGACGTCAAAGCCTTTACCCAACATTTCGCGGGCGAGATAAAGTCCTTGATCATAGCCTCCGCCGACACCGTGAATGACTAGCGCAGGTCGCCCCGTACCCTCGCGTCCATACTCGATACGCCCGTATTTAGTGTTGGCTATAAAACTATCCGCTTTCAGCCGTTGTGCTTTTCCGTTCAGTTCGTGCCGGTAACGCATATATGCGCCGCTTGCTGCCGCAGCTGCACCTGCTGCTGTTGCCAATCCAATCCATTTTCGAGTCTGCATAACGGCCTCCTTTAATGAGCACCGTGATAATCGAATTGGCAGAGGCTTTCATTCCGTAGACTCACGGATTGACCGGATTCATAGGTCAGTAATAATACTTATCGCGCGGCATTTGCGCGCTGTCTTACTCTCTACCTCTTACCGATCAGCGCGAAGGAAGATGAAATGGCGTCTGCCCCACCGCTGTACCGGATCGAGGGCCTGACCAAAACTTATGGGGAAGGCGACGCGGCGGTTCAGGCGTTACGCGGTGTTAATCTCGATGTGCAGCGATCGGCTATGGTCATACTGCTCGGGCCAAGCGGCTCAGGGAAATCAACGTTTCTCAACATCGTCGGCGGCCTCGATCAGGCGACCAGTGGCCATTTGCATTTCGAGGATATCGAGCTAACCAGCCTCGGGGATCACGGCCTAACCGAATATCGCCGCCATCATGTTGGTTTTGTCTTCCAGTTCTACAATCTTGTCGCATCGCTGACCGCGCGCGAGAATGTGGCACTCATCACCGAGATTGCGGAGGAGCCGATGGAACCCGCCGAGGCGCTTGCGCTGGTGGGCCTTGAAAACCGTCTCGACCACTTTCCCACCCAGCTTTCGGGAGGTGAGCAACAGCGCGTTGCCATCGCGCGTGCCATCGCCAAACGCCCCAAGGTGCTTTTGTGCGATGAACCCACCGGCGCGCTCGACAGCCAAACGGGGGTGCGCGTGCTGGAGGCACTCGATCAGGTCAACCGCGAGCTCGGCACCACCACGCTTTTGATCACGCACAATGCCGTGATTGCTGAAATGGCCGACCATGTGCTGCGCTTTGCTGATGGTCAGCTCGCCAGTAGCAGCCCAAATCCCACGCGTCGCCGCCCGGGCGACATGATATGGTAATCGGGCTCAGCCCATTGGACCGCAAGGTGCTGCGCGACCTGTGGCGGATGCGCAGCCAGGCTTTCGCTATCGCGCTGGTGATTGCTGCGGGCGTGGGGATGGTGGTGATGTCGCTGGGGATGATACGCTCGCTGGATACAACGCGGGAGGCTTATTATGATCGCTATCGCTTCGCCGACATTTTCGCCCCTGCCAAGCGCGCGCCGAAAAGCGTGCTGGAGGAAATAAAGAGGCTGCCGGGCGTCAGCATGGTCGAGGGACGCATCACGGCTGGCGCTACGCTCGATATTCCCGGGATCGCCGAACCCATCACTGCGCGCATTCACTCGATCCCGGCGCGCGGCGAACCCCGCTTGAATGCGCTTGTTCTTCGCAGCGGGCGCTGGCCAGACCCCAACCGGCCAGAAGAAGTACTGGCGAACGAAAAGTTTGCCGAAGCTGCGCGGATCAGTCTAGGCGATGGCATCGACGCGTTGCTCTATGGTAAACGCCAGCATCTGCGGGTGGTTGGCACCGCTCTGTCGCCAGAATATATTTATGCAATCGGCCCGGGGCAGATTTTCCCCGACAATCGACGTTTCGGTGTTCTGTGGATGGGCGAGGAGCATCTCGCGGCTTCGCTCGACCTGACCGATGCTTTCAACGAGGCGTTGGTGCGGATTGATCGCAGCGCAGACGCACGCGACGTCATCCGCCGTCTGGATCGGCTGCTCGCGCGCTATGGCGGCGTGAGTGCTTACCCTCGTATTGAACAGATATCCGACCGCTTTGTAAGCAACGAGCTCAGGCAGTTGCAGACGATGACGGGCATATTGCCGCCGATCTTTCTCGGCACTGCTGCTTTCCTGATCAACATGGTACTCTCCCGCCTCATCGACGCTGAGCACGAGGTGATCGGGCTGCTGATGGCCTTTGGCTATCGCGGGCAGACGATCATGGCGCATTATGCTAAGATCGCGGTGGTCTTGTCAGTGCCAGGACTGGTACTCGGCATTGTGCTGGGGTCGTGGCTAGGCCGTGGGCTGGCTAGGATGTATCAGGCATTTTTTGTCTTTCCCTTCCTCAATTATCGCGCTGGCCTCGACGTATATGCGATGGCAAGCATAGCGACGATTGCGGTAGTGCTGCTCGGCGTATTTCAGTCGGTCCGGCGTGTGCGCCGGATGACTCCGGTCGAGGCAATGCGCCCGCCCTTGCCACCCAATTATGCAGGTGCCATCGCCCGGCTGATCGGGCGGATGCGCGCCCTGGACGAGCCAACGCGGATTATATTGCGTGGCATCCTCCGCCGGCCTTTCCGTTCGGCCTTAGGGTCGCTGGGGGTTGCAGCCGCGCTGGGCCTTTACATCACCTCAGCGGGGTCGCGTGACAATGTTGCGTTAATGATCAACATATTGTTCGACCAGTCGAACCGGGCCGATGTGATGGTCACTTTTGCCGAGCCGCGCGACCAAAGGGCCTTGTTCGAACTGCAACGCGCGCCCGGTGTCTGGCGCGCCGAACCAATGCGGATGATAGGCGCCAAACTGGATGGCGAACGCCGGTCCAAATCCGAAGCCCTGACTGCCGCTACCTCCGGCAGCGACCTAAACCGGATAGTCGGTATCGACGGGGCGATTATCGAGGCACCGCCGCGCGGGGTTCTCGTTTCTTACGGCCTGTCGAACGAACTGGGGCTCGCGATAGGCGATTCTTTGGACGTACAAGTAACCGAGGGACGGCGCGACCGTTTCGCACTGCCTGTCGTGGGCATCATCAAAAGTGCAGTTGGCAGCCCCGCCTATGTCGATGCGGACATGATCGCCGCGCGGCTTAAAGAACCACCGCTGCTGTCGGGGGCCTATCTTGGCGTCGATCCCGCGCGCATTGATGAGCTGTATCGCTATCTGAAGATGACCCCGCTCATCGCCGGCGTCTCGCTCAGGGCCGCTTCACGAAACGGGTTGGAAGAGACGATCGGTGAGACGATGGGTATCGTCACCCTCTTCAACACCGGTTTTTCCGCGCTGATAGTCTTCGGCGTGATTTACAATAATGCGCGCATCAGTCTGGCGGAACGGTCACGCGATTTGGCCTCGCTGCGAGTACTCGGTTATCGCCGATCGGAAGTCTCGTACATCCTGCTTGGCGAACTTGCGATCCTGACGATGGTAGGACTGCCCTTTGGAGTGGCCTTTGGATATTATCTCTCGCGCTGGCTGAGTTCTGCCCTCGGCGGCGACTTGTTCATTGTGCCGTTTGGCCTCACCGCGGTCACGGTTGCGCAGGCTGTACTGCTCGTACTGCTCGCCGCTGCGATTACGTCGCTATTCGTTCGCCGCAGGCTCGACCGGCTCGATCTGGTCGCCGTTTTGAAGATCTGGGACTGACATGGCGAAACGCAACGTCCTCCGCCCCGGGCCACTTGTTATTTCGGCGCTCATTGCCGGCGTGGTGATCGCCGCGCTCTACCTCGCTATTCGCAAGCCACCTTATCAGGTCGATCTGGCAAAAGTCACGCAAGGACCGATGACGGTAACCATCGATAATGAAGGCGAAACCCGTGTGCATGACCTGTTTGTTGTCGCAGCCCCAATTAACGGTCGGTTGACCCGGATCGAGCTGGAACCCGGCGATCCGGTGATTGCCGGGCAAACGGTGGTCGCAAGGATGGCGCCGGTCGATTCCGATTTCCTCGATCCGCGCACCGAGGCGCGTGCACGCGCGCAGGTGCAGGCGCTCGATGCCATGGTGGCTTCTTCATCCATGCGGATTGAGCAGGCACGCGCAGCCCGCGATTTGGCAATTCAGCAGCAAGGCCGCGTCGAAGCATTGTTCCATAAAGGATTCGCTACCCGCGCTGCACTCGACAGCGCCAATGCCTCGGTATCGGCGGCCAGGGCGGCCTATGCCGAGGCCACCCGCGCAACCGAGGCCGCGCGCTTCGACCGCGACGCCGCCCGCGCCAATCTTGTAACACCCAATTCACCGCACGGCAGCCGTGGAACGCTTGATGTCCGCTCCCCCACCAGCGGCACTGTCATGCGGGTTGCGCAGGAGAGCGAGGTGACGGTGGTCGCTGGTACACCACTGGTCGAAATCGGCGATCCGCGAAAGTTGGAAATTGTCACCGACCTGCTCTCCGCCGATGCCGTCCGACTGCGACCGGGCGCGCGTGTGCTGATCGACAATTGGGGTGGTGCGCAGCCACTTAACGGCCGCGTGCGGCGCATTGAGCCCTTTGGCTTCACCAAAATCTCCGCGCTTGGTGTTGAAGAGCAGCGGGTCAATGTCATTATCGACATCATCGATCCGCCGGAAAAATGGACCAAGCTCGGCCATGGCTTCCGCGTCATCATCCGCGCGGTCGAATGGGAAAGCGCAAACGCGCAGCAACTTCCGATCAGTTCGCTTTTTCGCGACAAGGGGAAATGGGCAGTCTTTGCCGTGCAAAATGGCAGGGCAAGGTTAGTTCCAGTAACTATCGGCAGAATGAACGACGAGAAAGCAGAACTGCTTAGCGGCCTGAAAAAGGGCGCGGTCGTCATCCTTCACCCAAGTGAGAAGATCTCCGACCACGCGCGCGTCAAAGCGCGCTGAACTTTGCCCATCGGGGGATTTACGTATTTCGGCACATTTCATGATGCGTCATTCTTTAGGTGTCAGATGTCGAGTCGACTGTCGTTTCCAAATCCTCACTTCGGTGAATGTGTTGGGTCTGGCAGGTTGACGATGACACATTTGGCTAGGCCTGTGGTTCCCAGACTTGGTTACTGGTCGGGAGATCGGAAACCAACAATGGGGCCGCAGGCCGAATATTTTTGGCGAGGTGGATATGGACGATGATGGCCAGCGACATTCGGAAGAGCATCCCGAAAGTCCGCCACAGCGACCAGAATATCCTTTCCGGCAACCCAATGAACGGCCCGGCAAATCGCCTGTAGAACAGCCGCCATTTGAACCTGACCGCTACCCGGACCGTCCGCCTGAAGAGGAACCATGGATTGATCCCGAGCCGCAACAAACGGATTGAGGCAAGCTAGGGTCAGGACCCATTAAATTGCTTGCATGATAGATTGCGCCGTATTTTTCGCTATCGCAGGGGATTCCGTGCGTTGAGGATCGACTGATGGGGTCGGCAATCATCTTCGTCATAAAGGCACGGTTCTGCTGTTCGACGCATGACCCAACGCCAAGGAGCTTCAGGGCGACAAGGCTATGAAAGCGATGGTTCCGCAGCGCTTTGGTTGCGTGCGGCATCACACCTTGCATCCCGCCAAAATCCAACCGCAAGGTGCAATATCGCTTCGACAAAGCGGTCTATAAAAAGCGCCACATGGTAGAGAACTTGTTTGCCAAAATTAAATACTGGCGCCGCATCCACATCAGGTATGACCGCTGCGCCCACGCCTTCATGTCTGCCATCGGCATCGCCCCTCATCTTCTCGCTCAATCAATGAGTCCTGTGCCTAGAACTCGGCGCGGTAATTTTATTTAGACTTAAGGAAATGTTTGCCTGACTTAAGGTCGGGCTTTGATTAACATCGAAATGAAGACCTGTTTGAATTATCCCGACAGCGGATTTGACTGTGGCCATATTTGGGGAGGCACCGCTTGGCGCTAAACCCATAGCAACAGCTTTGACTGCCGCCTGCGTCCGGTTGGAAACTCCTAGTTTGACGAGTAGGGAGCGTACCTTGAATTTGACGACCGATTCGTCGCATCCTTCACGCTTTGCAATGACCTTATTCGGCAGCCCCTCGCTCAAATAACCCAGAAGCCGCAGCTGGTCCTCGCGAATATTCGCAGGAGGAATATCAACATGATTCCCTCTATTTTGCAGACAAAATCTATCTAAAAATACTTTTCTACGACTGCATACCAAGAAAACAACATGAACAAGTTCATCGAATGATATGTCTATAGGACAAAGCGAAATTATTATTTCATTACTATCAAAAATTGATAAATCACTTATTTTTTTACGTTCAGTTAAAACTAACCACGGTATTTTTTTTAAATCTTTATTTATAATTTCATCTATTAATTCATCATAAGAATCTGTAGTATCGATAAATATCGCAACATCAGTTTCTATATTTACAATATTATTGTATTTTTTATTGTATATGTTGAATTTTATATCGTCCTTTATCAATATTTCATTGAAGTTTTTGTAGAATATATCCCTAAAAAGAGAATTTTTACAAATTATATGAGCACAAATTGTTTTATTTTCCATTTTAAATAGCCTTCAATTTGCAAATAAATTTAAATTAGAAATTTTTGAAATCGATATTGCAGATCATTCCACGCCGCAATCGCTTCAAAAGCTCGGCTTTAGATTCGAAGTTAGTGCTGGTCGTCAAAAACGATCGCTCAATCCATACGTAATAAACACAATTACGAATCTCTTTTGATTGTCGCATTAAACGAAATGTCATGGAGCTATGTCGGAAATGATTCGATTTTATCAGAATTGAGAATTCCAATAAAATTGTAAATTCATGACACTGTAGTCGAGAAGTTGAGGGGGCAAATAATGTACCGCTCTCATTACAATCTTCTCGTACGTACAATGTAATGAAAGGAATGTTGAAATGAAGGCATTATACAAGATCGCTGCGCTGACTGCCATCTCAGCTTCAATTATTGGTACGCCTGTTATGGCGCAAGACAGCGAAAGTTATGTACTTAACCTTAATGGATCGGTTGCAAGCAATTGCGAACTGGTTCCTGAAGGTTCAGGTAACTTCAACGTTGATATGCTTGAAACTGGCAACCAAGGGTTCTTAACTGTCGCATTCTCGTGCAACTCACCTTACACAGTGACTTTGCAGTCACAGAATGGCGGTATGCGCCACGTCGAAAGCGGGGGCGCAGTCAATATCGATTACGATATCGAAGCAACCTTCGCTGGTTTCCCAACCACCAATTCGGCGAACATGCAGGCTTCTCCGGTTGTTCTGGTAACCGACAACGACTGGGTTAACATTTTGCTCAACGGTGGGGTGCGGTCGGGTAATCTAGACCTCAGCTTCGACAATCTGGCCGAGTATGCCGTAGCCGGGACATACGAGGACAAACTCACCATCAAGCTAGCAGCTGATTACTAAGTCGAATGGCCGAGCGCTTTGCGGCGCTTGGCCATTTTTCGACAATTTTGGGGAGCGTTTCCGAATGGCGACTTTATTCAAGTTAGGTAACTTAACGAGCGCTGTGGTAGCCACAGCACTGTTTGCATCATCGATCGAGGCCTATGATATTAGTCCTTTGGTGCTGCAATTAGACCCTACAGGCCCTGGCTCTACAGGGTCTGTTTTGATCACCAATTCGCACACCGTTCCAATCGCCATTGAAATCAAGTTGTTCGAACGCACCCAACAAGCCGATGGGAGTGACGCCCTTGTGCCGGAAAAAGGCGAGTTTGTGGTGATACCGTCTCAGATGGTAATCGCTCCGGGCAGCAGTCAAAGCATTCGGGTTCAATGGACTGGAGACTCCAGTCCCAAGAAAGAGTTGGCGTATCGCCTCGTGACTGAGCAATTACCGATTCAGTTCGAAAGAAGGGTCACTGGTAATCGCACGCTCGATGTAAAAGTACAGTACCGTTATGAGGCAGCACTTTACATTTCCGCACCGAACACCCAACCATCTGCAAATGTTACGTCTGCTCGTCTAGCGACGAGTGCGAATGGCGAAGCGATATTGGAATTACATGTCGCCAATTCTGGAAAACGTCGAGCAATACTCAATTTGCCGAAAATTGATATTGAGACGGTTAATGGTGAAGCCAAAGTTTCACTTTCAGGAGAAAGGGTCGGGGCGCTCAATAATTTAAATATTTTGGCAGGATCTTTGCGGGTAGTTCGTCTCCCGTGGCCCAAAGAACTGCCGCAGGGCGAGGTAACGGTCAAATTGCAGACAGGTTATGCAAGCGTGAGCTAAAAGGGGCGGGGTATGGGGTGTTTATTACCTTCAGGGCTTTACTTCCTCGGACTGGTCGCGGTTCCGAATATGCAGGTTCAACTATTATCATCGCTGCCGGGTACAGTAGATTCTGTGGCAGACGCTGGGCAAACACCCAATGCCAACAATCCGGCGGCAACGCTTGACGACATTTTCATGCAGGTTTTTAAGCAAAAACCTCCACCGTTGCAGAACTTTGAATACCCGGTTTTGCTGGACCGTGCGCTGCAGGGTAACTTTCTTGTCGCGCCTGATCTTGCCGAAAGCGATGGAGGCAGCGTCGCAAGCAGCATCATCGCCAAAGTCCTTTTGCCGGTGGCAGACGCCGAGCTGACGGCCCAACTGGTGCGCCTTGCGGGTGAGCGGACCATGATCCCCTTCTCGGATCTACGTGCACTGGGTTATACCGTGCACTTCGACAAATCCCGTTTAATACTTTCGATTGAATCTAAGCTCGACATGCGAGGCGTCCGCAGTCTGGCGCTACGGCCATCCGAGGCGCCTGTCGGGCTTACCATCACTCCCCTGGCAGACGTATCTGCATATGTGTCCGTACGGAGCGGAGCGACGCTCGTAGCCCAGGCAAGGACAGGCGATAATGGGGTGGAGCGTGTCGTCAGCGATTTTGACATTGGTGTCAACCTGCACGGGATCGCCGCAGAGGCCCGTCTGCGTTACGATAGCAACGCTACACAAAAACTGGGACGCGGGGACGTTCGCCTAACGTATGACGACCGCGAAACATCTATACGCTACGAATTAGGTGATCTGAGCATTGGACGACGATCTTTTCAGGATACACCGCGGATTATGGGCATCGGCACCTTTCGGTACTATAATATTAACCCTTATCGAAACATAAGGCCGTCCGCCGCCCATGGGTTCGAATTGACCGAGCCTGCAGAGGTTGAAGTATCGGTCAACGGCACTCGGTTGCGTACTTTCGATCTGGGATCCGGGCGCTACGATCTGCGCGATTTACCGCTTGTGTCTTCTGCATTTAATGATGTTCAGCTAACAATTCGCTATGCTTCGGGGGCGATAGAAACGATAGCTTTTCCAGCTTTTTTTGACCTCGATCTGATCGCTTCTGGATTAACCGAGTTCGCATTTAACCTCGGGATTCCATATAGAGACGAACGCAACAGGCGTACCTATGACAGCAGTACCTACAGCAGCATTTCCACCATTACCGGCGCCGCTATCCGTCTGTTCCCCGCCCATGCCGTGCTAGGCGTAGCCGAAGGCATAGAAACCGCGCTGGCGGCATCGCTGCTGCATGACGTGCCGGTGTGGGCGTGTGTTTCGGCACATGGCCTGC
>CALDKP010000084.1 GCA_937898535.1 uncultured Sphingomonadales bacterium
GCTCTTCCGATCTAGCTGCGCTGGAAGCTTTACCCGACCTTGTTCGTCGCGGCGGTGGCGGTCCGTCGCTGCTGGCCGACGAAGCGAGCGTCACCCGCGAATTGCAAATTGTTGAGAGATTTGGCGGGCGTCACATATTCATTGGCGATCCCGAATATCCGTCTTTGCTGTCACATTTGGATAATGCGCCGCCCGTCTTGAGTGTGAAGGGTGATTTAGGGCTGCTCAATCGCGTGGCCATTTCCATCGTTGGCGCGCGCAACGCGTCGGCTGGTGCATGTCAGTTTGCCCGGCAGCTGGCCTATGATCTCGGCCAAATGGAATTCCCGGTCGTCTCCGGACTGGCGCGCGGGATTGATACCGCCGCGCATGCAGGTTCGATTGAAAACGGAACGATTGCGGTGATCGCAGGCGGACTTGATGTTGTTTATCCGCCCGAGAACAAGGCGCTTCAGGAAGCGATTGCCGAACGTGGTTTGCTCATCGCCGAACAACCGCCGGGTACGGAGCCGCGCGCGCGGCATTTCCCATATCGGAACCGCATTATTGCAGGGATTTCGGCAGGCACAGTAGTGGTTGAGGCTGCACCAAAATCCGGATCGCTCATCACCGCGCGTCTCGCGGCAGAAGCCGGGCGTGAAGTTATGGCCATTCCGGGGTCGCCACTTGATCCAAGATCACGGGGCTGTAACCAGCTCATCCGCGAAGGCGCAACGCTTGTGCAAAATGCCGAAGAAATCACCGAACTTGTCAGGCCACTGGATCACCGGATGCGTGCGGCGCCGACGCGGGATGTTGCATCTGAACCTGCAACTATCGGCGACGACACCGATGACGAGCGACAAGCCGTCATCGACCTGATGGGCATGACCTATGTTTCGGTGGATGAATTGGTACGCCAATCGGGGTGCAGTCAAGCCAATGTGCAGATGGTTCTGCTCGAAATGGAACTGGCCGGAAAACTGGAGCGCGGGGCAGGCGGAAAAGTACGTATCGCCGCATGAAATTTTCGTCTTGACGACACCCCTCCAACCCCATCAGCCTATACGCGTACGCGAGAGATTTTAGAAAAGCTCATATTATCATGCAATTAGTCATCGTTGAATCACCTGCAAAAGCCAAGACAATCGAGAAATATTTGGGCCCCGGCTTCAAGGTATTGGCATCCTACGGACATATCCGCGATTTGCCGCCCAAGGATGGTTCTGTTGATCCTGAAAACGGCTTTGAGATGCTGTGGGATAATTACGCCGACAAAGCAAAGCAGCTCAAGGCGATAACCGACGAAGCCAAAAAGGCCGACGGATTGATCCTGGCGACCGACCCTGACCGTGAAGGCGAAGCGATTAGCTGGCATGTGCAGGAAGTGCTCGCCAAGAAAAAGGCGCTGCCCGCAAATGTAGGCCGCGTGACGTTCAACGCGATCACTAAACAGGCGGTCACGGACGCCATGAAGCATCCGCGGGCTTTGGACATCGACCTGATCGATGCCTATCGCGCGCGCCGCGCATTGGATTATCTGGTTGGCTTTACCCTGTCGCCGGTTCTTTGGCGCAAGCTACCGGGCGCAAAATCCGCTGGCCGTGTTCAGTCGGTTGCGCTGCGCCTAATCGTTGAGCGCGAGCGTGAGATCGAAGCGTTCCGTGCACAAGAATATTGGTCGGTGAAGGCCGCGATGGAGCATAAGGGGCAGAAGTTCGATGCCCGTCTGACCCAATATCTCGGCAAAAAACTCGATAAAATGGATTTAAAAACCGAGGTCGAGGCAGAGCTAGCGCGCGCCGCGGTCGAGGCGGGTAAGTTCACCGTCGATTCTGTCGAAACAAAGCCGGTCACGCGCAACCCACAGCCGCCATTTACGACATCGACACTTCAGCAGGAAGCGGCGCGCAAGCTTGGCTTTTCGGCCAGCCACACCATGCGGATCGCGCAAGGGCTGTATGAAGATGGTGCGATTACCTATATGCGTACGGACGGCGTCCAAATGGACCACAGCGCCATTTCGGCCGCGCGTAAAACGATCTCTGACCGCTTTGATAGCGGTTATTTGCCAGACAAACCGCGGGTCTACCAAACAAAAGCCAAAAATGCGCAAGAGGCCCACGAAGCTATTCGGCCAACCGATTTTTCCAAGGACAAGGCCGGTTCCGGCGATCATGGCCGTTTGTATGACCTGATCTACAAACGCGCGATGGCCAGCCAAATGGCTTCAGCACGTATGGAGCGTACCACGGTTGATCTGGTCGACGGTACCGGACAGACAGCGCTGCGCGCCACGGGGCAGGTGATGAAATTCCCCGGTTTCTTGGCAGTCTATGAAGAAGGCTTGGACGATAGCGAGAGCGAAGATGGCGCAATTTTGCCGGCGATGTCCGTCGGCGATGCGCCCGCGAAGCATGCCGTTGAGAAGACGCAGCACTTCACCCAACCACCACCCCGTTTTTCCGAAGCTACGCTCGTAAAGCGTTTGGAAGAGTTGGGTATTGGTCGTCCATCGACATATGCGTCGACCATTCAAGTTCTGAAAGACCGGGCGTATGTCCGTGTTGAAAAAAATCGTTTCTTTGCAGAGGAATCGGGCCGACTGCTCACAGCATTTCTTGAGCGGTTTTTTGAACGCTATGTCGCGTATGATTATACCGCAGGGCTGGAAGATCAGCTTGATGAAATCAGCGGCGGTCGTGCGAACTGGCAAGCGTTCCTTGAATCATTCTGGCGCGATTTTAAGCCAAAGACGGCTGAAGTCATGGAGCAAAAGCCTTCGGAAGTAACGGCTGAGCTTGATATCTTCCTGTCGCCTTATCTGTTTCCTGAGCGCGAAGATGGTACTGATCCGCGCCTATGCCCGAAATGCGGTGAGGGCAGGCTTGCCCTTCGCGGCGGCAAATTTGGCGCTTTTGTTGCATGTTCCAATTATCCGGATTGCAAATACACGCGGAAGTTCGCGCAGCCCGGTGGCGAAAATGGCGAAGATACAGGCCCTGAAGTGCTTGGCCAACATCCAGAAACACAGTTGGAGGTTAGCCGCAAATCAGGCCGTTTTGGTCCCTATTTCGAAATGGGTGAAGGCAAAGACGCCAAGCGCGCATCGATACCGAAAGATATTCCCGCAGAAGATATCGGTCTTGAATGGGCGGTAAAGCTGCTTTCATTACCGCGCACGGTTGGAACCCACCCCGAAAGCGGTGAGCCGATAACGGCCAGCATTGGGCGTTATGGACCATATCTGGCGCATAATGGAAAATATGCACGGTTGCAGTCGACGACCGAAGTGTTCGAAACGGGCATGAACAGTGCCGTGGCAAAGCTGGCCGAGGCGGCCGCCAATCCGGGTCGCGGGCGCGGTGCCGCCCGTGCTCCGCTGAAAGAGCTTGGAAAGCATCCACGTACCGAGGCTGAGCTCAAGCTGATGGAAGGCCGCTTTGGGCCTTATGTCACTGACGGCACGACCAACGCAACTTTGCCCAAGTCGATTGCACCCGACGAACTCACGTTGGAGGAAGCAGCGCAATTGATCGACGCACGCGCGGCCATGCCATCCAAAACGAAAAAGAAAGCTGCGCCGAAGAAAAAGGCCGCACCGAAGAAAAAGGCGGCGGCCAAGCCTAAGGCAAAAACAGCGAAGTAAGCCGTAGAGAAACATGTCATCCCTGCAGAGGCGGGGATGACATCTCTCAGGTCTGTCGGCCTGCGGTTACTCGACCCATTCGAGCCCGATATCGCGATACAAGGTGCGATCCTCGTCCCACTTGGCGTGCACCTTCACATGCAAATATATATGGACCTTCACGCCCATCAATTTGGCCAATTCGGTGCGGGCCGCTTCTCCAATCGCCTTGATCCGTGTGCCGCCTTTGCCCAGCACGATCGCGCGCTGGGTTGGTCTGGCGACAAGGATTTGCTGATGAATTTCCAACGAACCATCTTCGCGTTCGCTATATTTCTCGGTCTCCACGGCGCTGGCATAAGGCAGCTCTTCATGGAGTTGAAGGTATAGCTGCTCACGCGTGATTTCAGACGCGATCAGACGGTCTGTGGCGTCGGAAACCTGATCTTCAGGGAAATGCCATTCGCCCTCGGGCATGGCATCGGCCAGTGCCTGCGGGCTGTCGGTGTTGCTGGCGATCAGCACCGGGATCTGGTGCAGGCGCGGGTCTGACTCGGACTTCATGCCATCGTGGAACTGGTGCATGCGCAGGCCCGGCAGGTGATCGCCGAACAGCACCAGCGCATAGGGGCGGCCCTTGGCATCCAGTTCCTTCTTGAAGGCGGCGATGGCCTTGGTGCTGGCCTCGTCGAACTTGTGCTCGGAGATGGACGTGACCGGGACGTAGCAGTACGCCTTCTTCTCGAGAAGGAAGATGCGGACGAGCGGCACCACTTCCGAGCGGTCCTCGGTGTTGTTGTACCAC
>CALDKP010000085.1 GCA_937898535.1 uncultured Sphingomonadales bacterium
GAGTGTTTCACCGATGCTGCGCAGCTGGCGCAACGCGGGTGGCTTGCCGCTGACGGCAAACTCATCGAGCAGCGCCGCGATGTTGGTCGGGTAGGTCAGCAGATAGTGCGGATTGATTTTTTGCAGCCACGCAGCTTGCACCTTCACGTCAAGATTGATCGGCAGCTGATGCATGGTGCCGGACTCGAACAGCAGGGTGACGGGCGCGCCCCAGTCCGGATTGTCGGTGCCGTCCTATGTGGTGGCGCCGCTGCTGATTCTGGTGTTCGCGTTGAGCCTCGGCTGGCTGCCGGCCGGGGGCTGGGACGGCAGCCTGTCGGCGGCGGTGTTGCCATCGATCGCCCTGGCCCTGCCGCAGCTGGCGGCGATCGCGCGGTTGACCCGAGGCGCGCTGAGCGAAGCGCTGGACGCGCCCTGGATCCGCACGGCGCGTGCGAAAGGCCTGCCCGAGCATCTCGAGCTGCTGTCGTATATTGTCGAATGGGGCGAGGTGCTCGTCCAATTGTATCGCGATACCCAGCGAGACGACTGGCGGTGGTTCGAACCGGTGCTTGCCTATGATAATGCAAGGATTTCCGAGGCACTGATACGCGCGGGCATGCTGCTGCGTAGGGAGGATTTTGTTCAAATAGGTCTCGCATCGCTGGAATGGCTAAACGAAATTCAAACCAGTTCCAAAGGTGCGTTCTCGGGCATTGGTTCTGATAGTTTCAACAGACCGTTTGCTGAACCCCTTCCGCATGACCAGCAGCCGGTGGAGGCTGCGGCGATGGTGGATGCCTGTGATGCGGCATTCATTGCGACGGGTGAACCGGTATGGCAAGACCGCGCGCTCAACGCATATCGATGGTTTTTGGGCAAAAACGAACACGGCCTTGCCGTCGGTAATGCCAAGACCGGTGCTTGTTTTGATGCTCTCACCCCGACAGGCGTTAATTTAAACCAAGGTGCTGAATCACTCCTCGCCTTTCATCTGGCGACCATTTCTATTCAGCCACATGTCAAACGCTGATGCTGCAACTGTATCAATCTCCAATACGTTTGCGGGCCGATCCCTCACGTGTCGTGCTGCGGCCTTTCCATCTCGCATGGAACGCACAAGCCACGAAGGGACGGATGCTTCAGCTGGTCGATATGGTAAGGGCGCTCGATATGCGGACCGCCAGATCCGAACTGGCCCTCGTTTTTCACGATTTTGAATCGCGGCATTTGCAGACACAAAATATTCTCATGCAACGATATGAGGAGCTTGAGAAAGACCTGGAACTGGATGGCCGCCGAATTCGCGAAGAAAAGAAGCTGCTCATCGGTGCCTATTTTTGCCATGAATATAGTTATGCGGCGGCGGCTTTGATGAACCCCAGCGTGACGTTGCATCCGGATCAAGGGGAACTTGCCGATGGTTATGTCCGAATTCTCATCTCGCTGCGTGCGGTAGGAGAAGGCCACATATCGTCGATTGCATTTCGGGAAGGTGTGATAACGACTGACCGCAAATTCGAACTGGTATCGCAACCACGTTGCGCAATCGCGGCCGATACATTTGCGGGCGATCCATGCCACCAAAATGGAAATTATGTTTCGGTATTCCGAAGTCCGGACAGTTCGATTTCGGGAACCGTAATTTTCCCTGTCACCGATGCGCAGCGCAATGGCCTTGAAGATTTGCGGCTAACCAGGTTCGAACATGTCGACGGATCAATCGAATGGATTGGGACATATACCGCCTATTCAGGCCGCGAAATTCGTTCGGAACTGTTGCGTACCCGAGATTTTTCGCGCTTCGACCTTATTCCACTGGAAGGAACCGCAGCGCAAAACAAAGGACTGTCCCTGTTTCCGCGTGAGTTCAACGGGCGTTATAAAATGATCGGACGTCACGATGGCAAAAATCTGTTTATTATTGAATCCGACGATCTCGGCAATTGGGGCGACGGCCAGCTTTTGCTCGAACCGAAATACCCGTGGGAGTTTGTGCAGATCGGCAATTGCGGACCGCCCATCGAGATAGACGAGGGATGGCTACTGTTGACCCATGGCGTTGGCGCTATTCGAAAATATTCGATTGGTGCAGTGCTGCTCGACAAAGACGACCCGTCTCGCGTTCTTGCAAGAACAAGCCATCCTGTCGTGTCAGCGGTCGACGAGGACCGCGAAGGCTATGTTCCCAATGTTGTCTATTCGTGCGGCGGTATCAAAGCAGGCGACGACCTATTCCTGCCTTATGGTGTTGCGGATAGTTCGGTTGCATTCGCATTCGTGTCGATCAAGGATCTGCTGGCCACAATGTAATATCAGAATGCATTGGTCGGTTTAGCTTTGGTGGCGTTACAACTCATATTGTTTAAGCATCTGCCCAATCTCAGTTGCAGTGCGTCCAGCATAGTCTTTGCCAATCTCTGCCAACAGACGCTGTCGGATGTCTGCTGGCAGCGACTTTCGCATTACACCCAACGCATGCGGTGGGGCGATCAGGATAGCCTGTGCTTCGTCATCGCTCATGACTGAAGTCAGCATTTTCGCCATCTCTTTAATAAAAGTGTCCTCTATGAGCTGATGCAAATCAACAGCGTCATAGGCACCGCGCCTGTGTCCGGTGCTTTGAAAAGTACGTCCTGGTTGGTCATCCCCAAGTTCGGCCGTTGAAGGCGTTATACGTCGCTCCTGCACCATCAGTTCCAGCGAGGGCTGACG
The DNA here is from genome assembly GCA_937898535.1 of uncultured Sphingomonadales bacterium. Taxonomy (GTDB): domain Bacteria; phylum Pseudomonadota; class Alphaproteobacteria; order Sphingomonadales; family Sphingomonadaceae; genus Sphingorhabdus_B. The sequence goes on from CALDKP010000085.1 coordinate 2,695, forward strand.
CACATTACCCTTGTTCCGAAACATCGACATGCGCGCGCCATCTAAAGCCATTATCAGTGTATCATGCGCAATCAGCATTCTCTGCCTCCTATCTGAAACATCGATAATGATGACCCGCCGATGCTGCTGGTGCGATAGGTATTGCTACGGATAATGTGCTTTCGTTGAGAGCGGTTTAAACATGGCCATCTTGATGAATTGTAAAAGTAATATTGCACCCGCACCTGTGGCAATCGCGATAGCTAGATCCTGAATTCCCATCGGTGCAAATTCGAGCAAGGATGTGGTTGCCGGAATTAAGAGTATCGCAGAAGAAATGCAGACGACGCTTGCCACAACATAGATCAGTGCTCGGTTTTGTCGCCGCAGTGCGATGAAAATTGACCCGTCGAACGAGCGATTTACGATGATCAGCGACAATATCGAGGCGACGAGTGCAAAGAAAACCAGTGTCCTGACCTGAGCATCACCATAGCCCTTCCAGATTGCAAAAGCATAGACGCCAGCCAGTAGAACGAAGCTCACCCCGCCCTGAAAAATGCTCCACATTATCATCCCCCAGGAAAATAGCCTCTCATCAGGTGCGCGGGGCGGACGGGTCATAATATCGCACTCGCCTTCTTCCGCCTCAAACACAAACGCACATACCGGGTCGATCACCATTTGGAGCAGCGCGATATGGATGGGGCCGAACAAGAGCGGCATTCCGATCAGGAGGGGCCCAAGAGCAAGTCCGGCAATCGGCACATGGACAGCGAAGATAAATGCCATGGCCTTTCGGATATTGTCGTAGATGCGGCGACCGAGCGCAATTGCCTTAACGATCGAACCGAAATCATCGTCCAGCAGGACGATGGAAGACGCTTCGCGCGCAACATCGGTGCCGCGATTGCCCATTGCGATACCAATATGTGCCGCCTTTAATGAAGGCGC
>CALDKP010000086.1 GCA_937898535.1 uncultured Sphingomonadales bacterium
ATGTCATTTAGGCATTCCCATTCGCCAGGAGACCCGCATGAATCGTACCGCCGCCATTGTGCCGTTGATCGTTGTTGCGCTGCTGGGCGCGTGCAAGAAGCGTGAGCCCGAGCCGGCACCGGCAGCCGAAGCGCCGGTCGCTGCGGCGCCCGCCGCCGTCGCGGCGCAGGTGTTTCAAGGCGTCTTCGCGCAGGCCGCGCTGCCCTTCGATCTCACACTCGACGGCGTCGAACTCGAAGTCCCGCAGGGCGCTACTGTCCTGCAGGCGTGCGAGCTGGCGGGGAAGGAAATTCCGCGTTTTTGCTATCATGAGCGGCTGTCCATTGCGGGCAATTGCCGCATGTGCTTGGTCGAGGTTGCCCCTGGGCCGCCAAAGCCGCAAGCAAGCTGTGCGCTGCCCGCCACCGAAGGGCAGATCATCAAAACCGACAGCCCGATGGTCAAAAAGGCACGCGAAGGTGTGATGGAGTTTCTCCTCATCAATCACCCGCTGGATTGCCCGATTTGTGACCAAGGTGGTGAGTGCGATTTGCAGGACCAGAGCGTGGCTTATGGTCGCGGTGCATCGCGCTTCGACGAAAACAAGCGTGCGGTTACCGAAAAATATATGGGGCCAATCGTCAAAACGGCGATGACGCGTTGCATCCAGTGCACACGTTGCGTTCGGTTTACGGAAGAAGTCGCTGGCATTGAAGAAGTCGGCGCGATTGGTCGCGGCGAGAATATGCAGATCACGACCTACCTGGAGCACGCCATGCAAAGCGAGCTTTCAGGCAATGTTGTTGACCTGTGTCCGGTGGGTGCGCTGACGTCGAAGCCTTATGCTTTCGAAGCACGCCCGTGGGAGCTGAAAAAGACACCAAGCATCGACGTGATGGATGCGGTTGGCACCAATATCCGCCTCGATAGCCGGGGCAGGGCCGTATTGCGCGCGCTTCCGCGCATCAATGACGATGTAAACGAAGAATGGGCGTCAGATAAGACACGCCACGCCGTGGATGGCCTCACGCATCGTCGTTTGGACAAGCCGTATATCCGCAAGGATGGAAAGCTTGTTGCTGCCAGCTGGGCAGAGGCGTTTGAGGCAATCAAGGCCAATTGGTCCGGCGATGCTGCGGTCATCGCGGGCGATCAGGTCGATTGCGAAACGATGTTTGCAGCGCGTGCGCTTGCGGGCTCGTCCATGCTTGAGGGCCGCCAAACCGGCCTTGCATATGACACGTCGAGCCTAAGCGCGGTAAACTTCAACACCACCATCGCTGGCATCGAAAATGCGGACGTGATTTTGTTGGTCGGTAGCGACCTGCGCCGCGAAGCACCTTTGGTGAACACGCGTATCCAAAAAGCGATCCGTAAGCGCGGTGCAAAGGTGTTTGCTATCGGGCCAGTGACGGATTTGACCTATAAGGTCGAATGGCTGGGCGACGATTTGAGCGCGCTGGCGAAAGCGCCAAAGGCTCTTGCCGATGCATTAAAGACCGCAGAACGCCCCGCGATTATCGTGGGCGGCGGCGCGCTGCGTTACGAAGGCGTCCATGGCGCGGCATTGGCGTTTGCGGCGAAATATAAGCTCGTCCGTGATGGCTGGAATGGCTTTAACGTGCTGCACTTTGCGGCGGCGCGTATGGGCGGACTGATGCTTGGATATGCGCATGATGGCGGGATCAAAGCGTTGGCAGCCAAGGCGCCCAAGCTGGCGTTCTTCCTTGCGGCTGATGAAGCCGATTACAGCCTGTTTTCTGGCAGCTTCAAAGTTTATGTCGGCCACCATGGCGACAATGGCGCGCATCATGCCGACGTCATTTTACCAGGCGCAGCATATAGCGAAAAATCGGGCACGTACGTAAACCTAGAAGGTCGCGTGCAGCGCGGGGAACGCGCCGTGTTCCCTCCGGGCGATGCGCGTGAAGATTGGGCGATATTCCGCGCCTTGTCGGACGTGGTTGGCAAGCGTTTGCCGTTTGACAGCCTTGAGGCGCTCCGCGTTGAAATGTTCAACGCTGTGCCCGCATTGGGCGTCGAAGGCCTTGCCGATTATGGCTGGTCTGAACCCACATTGCCTTCAGGCGTAAATGGCAAGATCGCCGATTATCCGATTAAGGATTTCTACCTGACCAACGCAATTTGCCGCGCGTCGGAAACGATGCAAAGATGCTCGGCGGAACTGGTGCACGGCACGCAATATCTGGAGGCAGCGGAATGACATCTTTCTTCCAAACCCTTGGGATGAGCTACGAAGCCGCATGGTTCACCGCAACCATTGCGGGCATATTGCTCATTGCATTGCCGCTGATGCTGGCCGTCGCTCTCATCATTTACGCTGAACGCAAATTGTGGGCAGCCTTTGCCCTTCGCAGAGGTCCCAACGTCGTGGGTCCCTTCGGTGTCCTTCAGTCGTTCGCTGACGGGCTTAAGGTGTTCCTGCAGGAAACAATCATCCCCAGCGCGTCGAACCGCGGACTGTTTCTGATTGCACCGATTATTACCTTCACCGTCGCTTTGATGGCATGGGCGGTTATTCCGTTTGCAGACGGCGTTGTGCTGTCCAATATCAACGTGGGCTTGCTCTACATTCTCGCGATCAGCAGCCTTGGCGTATATGGCGTCGTCATTGCGGGTTGGGCTTCCAACTCCAAGTACGCATTCTTGGGTGCCTTGCGCGCCTCTGCACAAATGGTCAGCTACGAGATTGCCATGGGCTTCTGCTTCTTGGTGGTCATCATGGTGACGGGCAGCAT
>CALDKP010000087.1 GCA_937898535.1 uncultured Sphingomonadales bacterium
TTGCCCTCCTCGTTGCCTGCGTCGCTGGCTGTGCCACGCTGACCCAGGACTCGCTGCTCGACAAACGCTTCGGGCCGGCCGACCCGGCCCGTTTCGACCTGCCGCCGCTCAGCGCTGCCGCCGCGCGTTCGGGGATGGGAAAGGCAGTGAGCAGCGCAATTGCGGACAGCCCTGCGAAAACTGAAATTCGGTTCAACATTCCTGCGCACTACCCCCATGGCATTGAACGTAAAATGAATGGAGGCAGATCATCACAACCTGCCCCCGACAAAATTATTTCACCATTTCAAAGGTGAATGAAAGCGTTGCCGCGACGCTTAGCTCACCCGGCGCGATGGGCGTCGACTTTTCAGACGCATCCATCGCGCGCATGACCATGGGCCGTGGATAGCCACCGCCTTGACTGTCGGTTTCTTCAACCCGCAATAGGCGGACATCGGTGTAGCCGGCCTTTCGTGCGAGGTTTTGTGCACGGTTCATCGCCGTTGCCCAAACCTTGTCGCGGGCAGCGCCGCGAAACGCACTGTCGTCATCAATGCTGAATGTCGGACCATTGAAGCTTGTCGCGCCATCGACAGCAAGCGCATCCAAAAACGCACCCAGTTTTTTCAGGTCGCGCAGTTTCGATGTCACCATGTTCGACGCCTGATAGCCTTTGAAAATTTGCTGCCCATCGCGATAGTCAAATTGCTGATTGAGGCTGATCTGCGTGGTTTGGATATCGCGTTCGGCAATGCCCAATTTCTTCAGCCGCGCAACGACCGACGCCATTTGCACATTATTCGCCCGAACCGCCTCGCTCGCCGTTGGCGCCATATTTTGGACGCCGGTTGAGAAGGTGGCGATATCTGGCTTGGTGTCTACAGATTCGGTGATCGTTAGATCAATGACGGGGTTTGCGGCGGTGATATTAACCTGCGTCGCCATCGCTTCGCCCGATGCCAAAGCTGTGGTTGCCAGCAATGCTGCAAAAAACATTTTACGCATAAGAAGCTCCTATGTGATGCCACCCACTTACATCGCGGTGTGGCGTGCCCAATCGATATAGGCTTGGCGAAGCTGAACGGTTGCCGAACCGGGCGTTCCATCGCCGATGCTTTTCCCGTTTATTTCCACCACGGGCATCACGAAACCCGACGCCGACGAAACGAAAGCCTCAGCCGCTTGTTCCGCCTCGGCGACCGAAAACGGCCGCTCTTCGATTGTTTGCCCAACCAATGGTAAAACCGCGGCACGGGTAATGCCATGCAGGATTTCGCGGTTCAGCGGGTGCGTCACCAGCACGCCATCATGCGTAATGATATGCGCGTTTTGCGCGGTCCCCTCAGTCACAACGCCGCCGCGTTCCATCCACGCATCGTCGACACCGCAGGCAATCGCCTCATTCTTCATCAGCGAAGCATAGAGCAATTGCGTCGTTTTAATATCGGCCCTGCCCCAGCGCAGATCGGGCAACGTCACCACACGAATGCCGCGCTTTGCGAGCGGCGTGTCCGCCAATGCACGGCTTTGGCTAAAGGCCAGAACGGTCGGCGTCGTGCCTTCGGTTGGGAAGACAAAATCGCGGTCAGTCGGCGCACCGCGCGTGACTTGCCAATAGATCATGCCTTCCTCGACAGCATTGCGCGCCACAAGTTCGCGGCAAATCGTGAGCCATGCTGCGGCATCAGGCGCGCCTTTGATGCCCAGTTCGCCAAGTGAGCGGCCTAGTCTCTGCACATGGCCGTCGAAATCCACGAGCTTACCGCCCAGCACCGAGACAACTTCGTAGACAGAGTCAGCGAACAGAAAGCCCCGGTCGAATACCGACACTTTGCCATCGGTTTCGGGAACATATTTATGCAAGTTTGGTGCCCCTGAGACGGAGAATATTCGAGGCGTCGGTCAACGGCAAGTCCCTTCGGATAGGCTCAGTCACGACCGGCTCCGGCTTCGGAGTGCCAGTCTTCGCGTTCAGACGGCCGCGAAGCACGCCAAGGATTTCGGCCTGCTGGCGATAGATGGCGTTCAACGAACT
>CALDKP010000088.1 GCA_937898535.1 uncultured Sphingomonadales bacterium
ACGAGATACAAGCTAGTGACTGGAGTTCAGACGTGTGCTCTTCCGATCTACACGCCTTCGATATCAGCCGACGCAAAGGCTTCCGTGACGTCGATAGGGTATTCCTGGCGAAACTTGCCCATCGATCCAAGCTCGTGGATCTTCGACCGACGCCAAAGCATCTGTCCGTTGCTCAAGCCGTGAAGCTCCTGATATTCGGCTTCGGATAGCTCGCCTTCTTCCTCTGCTTCCTGCAACGGGGTGAAATCGCCGTGCTCATAGTATTCCGGTGAAGCAGTCCACGGCACAAACACGGCTCGATAGCGTCCGACGCCTTTCAACGCGTCCATATAGCGCTTGTAGAATTCGCCGTTCGGCCCGGCTGACGTCGTTTCCAGCCAGATCTCGGACGGAGCTTTCACCCATCCAACAATCTCGCCTATGCCCTTCTCGAAAGGCAGCGGCCGGGCAGGCTCGCGCCAGAGCACACCCCAAACGCCGCGCACTTCGTCCACGCCCTGCACCGATGCCGCGAAATGGTCCGGCGCGTTCGTCCACCATGCAGCCTCCGAGCCGTGGAAGTAGGTGACAGCACCGCCGCGTCCGCCTGCCTTCTGTCCGGCCGTCGCAACCTGATAGGAGGATCCCCGCTTGACAAATTCCAGTTCCTTGGCGTTGTCGGTGCCCACCTGTGGCGGGAAAGGATGCTTCTGCTGCATGAGATCGGTCATTTCGAACAGCACGTTCGATGATGCCATTTCGTGCGAGAGGATATAGATCTTCTGTCGATCCCAGAGTGTCGCCCGCCAATAGCCCCGAGCCGCCACGTAAGTCGAAAAGCCCTGCCGCCGTCCCTTGAGCCCGGCGATACGCACCCATTGCTGCTCGGAAAGCTGTTCCTCCGCCGCGTTGTGCAGAATCATCTGTGCGGCGTTGAGCACCAATGGTTCAAGGTCGCCTGATTTTGTCCGGATCCGGATGCAGTCGCGTGCGAAGCGCTTGAAGTCCGATTTCCACCGGGCGACGTAGAGCGATAGCCAGCGCGTCCGCACTTCATCGACGGAAAGCTGGTATTCATTGGCTATCGCTTGCAGGTCCATTACTTCAACAAATTCGTCAGCGTTGAAGGAAGCTGCGGCAGGGCCGGGCGCGGTGCGCTCATATCCTTTTTCAGTTGCTCGGGCGCGGGCGGAATCAAGCCGCCGTAGGTTTTCAGCACCCAAATGACAAATTCGATATTGTCGTTGAAGCACTGGCCGAGATCGACGGCCGCTTGAGCCACTTCGTCCTGATCATGGGGATTTGCGAGCACCAAGTTACGGTAGCGCTGTTCAAGGGCAAGCCCGAGCCGTTTTGAGGCTTCCTTGCGGGCACGGTTGATGCTCATAGATCAAACTCCAAATTATCGGCCGGCCGTTCGAATTCCGATACGTCGCCCCCGAGTAGTTTTGCTGCGCAAACGAGATCTTCGAGCAATCCTGATCCCACCCAGGGATATCGTTTGTCCAAAGACAGTTGCCGACGCCAATAAACAAGACGCTTTTCGATGCCAACGGCATCCCCGTATTTTGTTCCTTCTGGCATAGCGGTTCTCCGTCGCTAGGTTAGAGATCGTAGGTTTCTGTGTATTCGCCTTCGATGGCGTTCAGGCTCTCAAGCCGCGAAATCGCATCGTCGATTGTCAGTGTGCCCGAGACGTCCACTTGCTGCGAGCGTGAAATCATCTTGGGGAATAGCTTCGTGTAGAAATCGGTTGGATTGCTATCGGCCCATGCAGCCATGCGGGGCAAGCCGCCAATTTGTTCAAAGCAGGACATGACGAGCGCACCCGCAAACCGGCCGACGTGCTGATAGGCTTCCGCCGAGATCATCGGCAGGCGCGCAAGATCCCGCGTCGGCTGCGTGATATCGGTTCGAGTTGCTTCGTCAGTCATTCTGTCATGGGCTCCGTTGAGCGGACCTTATTGCTTCTCCAAATCCACTGCAAGCATTCCTGCACAATTTGCTGGATCAGATAGGCTTCGGCTTCGTCGCCAAGCGATTGCCCTCTGGCGAGCCGTCGCTGCATGTCCTGGACGACGTGCATGGCTTCATGCGCGATCAGGGCTGCATATTCCTCACGGGAATTCCTCTTTTTGTCAAACGGCCGGATCGTGATCAGGATCGCGGTTGCCCTGCCGGGTTTGTCGAAGAAATGCGTCGTCGCGTTTGCATTTTCCCGTGCGAGAAAAGGCACGTCTTTCAGCTTGAGCCGCTTCATTTCCTTATTAAAGCATTTTTCACACGTTGTGATGCCGACATAGACCGGCCACATACCCATGTTGAAATATTTGACGCCGGACGGTGGTTTGCTCACGATCAATGCTCCATGAAAGCGACATTTTTGGTTGTGCTCCAACACGCGCCGCATGTCGCACAGCACTGTGTCTTGCCTGATTGCTCGGGGCAGATAAATGCCCCGTCATGCTTGCTCGTTTCATCCTTGATCGAAAGTGTGGACATGGTTGGTGCCGGGCCGTTTGATACGCGAATGAAGCTGCGATCCGGAAAATCCAGGTTCATATTCCGAACGGCATTCCCAATAAAATTGAATTGGCCCGGCAGACGAGCCGTGTAGCCAAAAATTGCAAGGCCGGTGTGTCTTTCAAGCATTCGACGCCAGAAATAGACATATTCCGCTGAATAGAAATCTCCGAGAGCATGCAGCCGGATCAGGACACCTTTTTTGTGGGTTTTACATAGCCGCGCAATTTCGGCTTCAAGTCTTGGCAGGAATTCGGGATCGGTATGGTCAATTCGCTTGGCAAAGGGCATGTTATTGCCATAGCAAGTTTGCCAGTGGTTGCATGAAGCAGGACACGTTTTTCGTTCTTCAAGTGACAGTGTATAAATCCAGTAGCCACGGAATTTTCCTTTCCGGACGTCACGGCCAATCTTGATATTGGAATGGCCGCTGACAAGCAGATTGCGCATGTCTGAAACCGGCTTCACGGATTTGGAATAGCGCGTGCGGCCTTCCTTGATATAGGCGGCTTCGAGCGTCGGCAGCTTTGGTTGGCGGTTGGGGTGCTTCCTTGCGCCGGGGATCTTCACGAAGCGCGATAGTGTTGCGTCGTCGCCCTTGGAGGCATAAGCCTTGCGCACTCCCCCGAGTATTTCTCCACTCACGGCTTGATGCTTTCCCAAAAGGCTATGCCCTCTGTGGTTGCGTGCAGGTTGTTGGGGATAGCCCTGGCTTCGCGCGGCCTGTGATCCTCGATCATCCCGAGACGGATCATGCGCCGGATATTGCTATCGATCGACGAGCGATGCCCGAAGCCGATAGCCTTGCCGAGATCCAGTCCGGACATGCCGGGGTTGCCAAGCACGATGTAGAGCAAGAGGGTGTCGCGCAAGGTCATGCCCTGCTTGTCAATCTTCCGCAGCCTTATCAGGAAATCTACCGTAGGGGTATTTTCGGCCATCGTTTTATCTTTCAAGTCCTGTCACACGCTTTATGCCACGCGCTAGCTGTAATGGAAAAGCAGCGCCCCGGCAATGATTGCTAGGACCGTCGCAGGATACAGACACCCGCTTAACCTGTGGCGCATTATTGCGCTTCCTTTTTTCTGGCCGTGCGTTTTGGTTTGCCCACCGTGTAATTTTCCAGCCGCTTGATTTCCTCGCGGATCTCCTCGCAGTTCTTTTCATAGCCAGGAGTGTTTTCCCGAGATCGCAATTTGTCCCGCAGTTGCATGATGCGGGTGCCGGTTCCGTGGATTGCTGCAAGTGCCATTATTGCTTCCCCCGAAGTGCATATTCAGCGAGCTTTTGCGCGTTCGCCTTTGCATCTTCTGTCCAACCGTCCGAATTGTCAAATATCCAGCGCGCGGCTTTCTCTACGTCAAAAGGCACAACTAGGGCTTCTGCGATCACTTCGCGGGCGGCTTGGAAACTCAGATTGCCGTCAACATCTCCCTTCAAATACATTTCGGCCATCTGGTAAAGCGATTGCTCCTTAGCGTCTGCGGCCAATACTTCTCGCGTCACCCTTGTCGCTTCATCCACTTCTGGCTCTGGCTTGAACCATGACTGGTCGGCTTTTCCCTCGGTTAATTCATTGTCACGCTTTGCGAAGGCTTCGATACGGTAGCGAGCAATGGCTTGAAGTTCCGCTGTAGCAGGATCGCAAGTGTCCATCATGGAACATTTTGACTTCGGCGCGTCGAGCAAATACTTCCACAAATCCCGATCAGCCTGCGTTACTTCCAGAAGTTCCGGCTCTGGCTTGAACCATGACTGGTCGGCTTGCAGGCGAAAAAGTAGCGGCCCAAAAAAGTCGGCGTATTCTTCATTGCCTTCCCATTCAAGGTCGGAAATTCGTTTCGCCTCCGCAATTATCTCCTCATTCGTCGGCCCGCGTTCTGATGGCTTGAGTGTGTGGGCCGCTTCTGTTTTACGAAGACGATCCTCAATTTTAGCAGCCATCGCAGCGGCTTCGGCTTCCGTCGCTGGAATTTCTTTATCCGCCCATTCCCAACTATCGGGCCATTTGCGTTGCTCGGTCATCACACAAGTCCGTTGAAGCGGTTGATGGTCTGCTCGATCCTCGCCGCTTGGCGTTCGAGCGTTGTAATGCCGTCGCTCAATTGGTGGATCATTGGCGGGACTATCTGGGTTGATGATCTCTCTTTTTCCGCCACCATATCGCTTTCGGGATCCTGTCCCATGATGCGGTCTGCAAGGTAGCCAAGGCGTTCGTTGAGGATGATCAAGGTTGTGTCCACAGCGTAGAGGCGCTGCACGAGATCGTCGAGGGACAGGCCGGTTTGGGAAATGAAAAGCAGGCCGTAGATTTCCCCGATCGAGCGGGGCAGGCCCAGCACCTTGACGCCGTCGACGAAGACCTGAATCACCTGGGCCTCAACCGGGCCGAGCGCAGGGAATTCACGGATTTCTTCGTCTTCGCGAACCGGGGGCACGTGACCGAGATAACTAGCAAATCCAAATTGTTCAATCTGAAATGAACGACCCTCCCTCGTCTTCACTTCCAAC
>CALDKP010000089.1 GCA_937898535.1 uncultured Sphingomonadales bacterium
TGCGTTGAACGCAAATCGCGGGCATTTCTGCAAAGCGACCTTGCCCCACAGGCCTATTTTGACGATGCCGTGCGTGCGAAAAAGCGCAAGGAACTGCGGCGTCAGAAAAGCAGATTAAGCGAGGAGGGCGTTCTTACGTTTCTGCGCAGTGATGGCGACGAGGGACTTGAGGCGTGGGCCGAAGAATTTCTCACGCTCGAAAAGCGCGGATGGAAGGGACGGAACGGATCTGCACTGGGATGCGCCGACGCAACGCGCAACCTGTTTATCGAGGCGCTGAAGGGCGCGGCATTTGCGGGCAAACTCGAACGGCTTGATCTGCGCCTTGATGGCAAGCCGCTGGCGATGCTGGTTAACTTCCTATGCGCTTCGGGAAGCTTCTCCTTCAAAACAGCCTTTGATGAAGATTATGCCCGTTTTTCGCCGGGCGTCCTGCTTCAGATTGAAAATCTCGCACTGTTGGAACGGTGTGACGTTGATTGGTGTGACAGTTGCGCGGCTGAGGGACACCCGATGATTGATGGCCTGTGGACGGGCCGGCGGAGTGTGGGGCGCTATTCGATCGCCATCGGCGGTGCTGGTCGCCGTGCCATTTTCGGCAGGCTGTTGAATGCAGAACTCGCCCGCAACCATGCCCGCGCGTCACAGCTGGGCCATAACCATGACGACATGAAGGACCAGGCATGACCGTTATATTTGATTCCGCAGCGCGGCAGCATTTTGTCGCCCATTACCCCGAAACACCGCACAAATTGCTGCACCAGATGCACGATCACCCGCTGCTGACCATCGACGCGCTGGCGGCGCTGGGGGAGGCGCTGCCGTCCACGTCAGTGGAGTATAACAAAGGCGATCTGCCCGTCGGGATTGATCCCGCCTTGGTACCTGCAAACGGCCTGAGCGTCGGGGATACCATTCGCAATGCGGAAAGCAGCGGCAGTTGGGCAGTGCTGAAAAACATCGAACAAAAACCGGAATATGACGCTCTGTTGCTGGGGATATTGGCGGAGCTGCGTCCGCATATTGAACAGAAGACCGGACGGATGATGAAGCCGCAGGCGTTTGTTTTTGTGTCCAGCCCCAATGCCGTTACACCTTATCATTTCGACCCTGAACATAACATCCTGCTTCAACTGCGAGGGACGAAAGTGATGACACAGTTTCCCGCAGGCGACCCGCGCTTTGCCCCTGACGAGACGCACGAAGGCTATCACACGGGCGGGCACCGCAACCTTGTGTGGCATGACAGCATGGCAGCGGGCGGCATGGAATGGCTGATCCTGCCCGGTGAAGCTTTGTTTGTGCCAGTCATGGCGCCGCATTTCGTGCGCAACGGGCCGGACGTGTCGATATCGCTGTCAATCACATGGCGCAGCGATTGGAGCTTTGCAGAGGCGGACGCACGCGCGTTCAACAGCGTCCTGCGCAAGATAGGCATGCGGCCAAAGGCGCCGGGCCGTTTCCCGGCAGAAAACAAAGCCAAGGCGATGGCATGGCGCGTCATGCGCAAATTACGTGTGGACTGAACGCGGCGGTCAAAACCGCTTTCTAAAGCTCAGTTCAAACACACGGCCACGCGGATCGATATATCCCGGCTGATAGCCAAGCGGCACATTGCCGTTCTGGTCACGTACATCGACAATGTCGTTGAGGATGTTTTCGACACGGAATGTCACGCGGCTGCCCTTTAGGAACGGCATCGCCTTCACAATGCTTGCCTGTTGGTCGAGGTTGACGAACAGAAATGCGTTGATGGCGGCAAGGTCGCTGAAGCGCAAATCATTGCTGCCGGGCAATCCAGTGCCATTGGCGGTCGTGCCGCTCTTGTACGTGCCCTGCAGACGCAAACCAAAGCCCTTGTGGAACAGACCACCCGAAAGCTCCACTTCATGCCGTGACGCACCGCCATTGCTGCTGGTGGCTGAACCATTGAGCAAATCGAGCACGGGCACGCCGGGTCGGATCAGGATTTCGTCCTGAATACGGTATGTGTGGTACAAAGCGATGTTCCAGCGGCTTGGCTGACCGCCGCCACCGCCAAAGCCACCACCGCCGCCAAAGCCGCGACCTCCGCCACCACTGCCGCCACCGGCACGTGGTCCACGCGGAACGCCAGCGGGTGCAGCGGCAGCGGGTGTACCAGCAGGGCCACGGGGACCGCCTGCACCAGGAGGGCCACCAAAGGGCCCCCGCGCTGGCGGTGCAGCGCCGATATTTCCGGACACGTTAAAGCCCCAGCGGATGCGCTGCGACGTTTCACGGTCATAATTCACCGGTCGCTGGTCCACGCTGATCAGACGCCCATTTACGTCACGCACGACGCGGCTGGCGAACGCAGCCTCGATTTCGGGGGTCAGCAACGGAAAGGACGCGGTTGTATTGCGGCTGTTGTTTCTGAAATAGCTCGCCTGAAGCGCGAAATCCTTGATGAAGGTCGGGGTCCAGTTGGCGTTTAGGATCAGGTCGCGGCGCTTTTCACCAATCAACGCCGGATTGCCGCCGGTTATGACATTGATGAACAGACTTTCTCCGCGGGTAAAGTCATAGGTCGCGACATTGGGCGTCACGAGGGTCGGGTTGCCAAGCTGTCCAATGCCTGGTGCATTTTCATCGCCGGTAATTGACGCCTGAAATGTCAGGTTGCGGGCAGGGGCCCAACGCAGACCGGCACCATATTCAACAAGCTGGCCAAAGTCCGAAAGGTCGCTGAACCCTATATTGCCGTTGATTGACCATTCGCCGATTGTGGAACCAATACCGAAATCCCGGCCTGTAATCGGCACTTCGGCGTTGACGGATTGGTTTATGATATTGCGGCGTAGGGCAACATTTGTGGTCACGCCCGACCGCCATGTTTCGCTGTCGAGCATCTGGCGTGTGAAACCGGATGCAAATGTCGTCTGCACTTCGCCAGCGGGCAGGGTGAGCACGGAACCCGCCAAGGTGCTGCGGACATCAAGATTTTGGTTCAGGCTGCTCGCTAGATCGGGTGCCAGAAACAACAGGTCTGCCCCAAAGCCAGCAGCAAACGGGTTCACAGTGCCCGCAAGGACGCCCACGCGCAAAGCGGTATAGTCCGCATTGCGCGTGGTGCGGGTTTCATTGTCGGTGCGTGCGTAATTCCCCGTCACCGTCCAGCGCCACCGGCCCAGCACATGATTGAACGTGCCACCGGTTTGGAAAACATGGGTTTCGCTCTCGCGCTCAAGCGGGCGCGGCCTGTCGAAATAACGGCTGAGCGTCACATCTTGACCGAACGGGGAAAAGGGGCTGCTGCCGGGCAATATGAAGCTCGTTCCCGGTAAGCCAAGCAAGGATGCGCTGCCATTCAGTGCATAATTGGCGTTGAGCGACAGCCCCGTCTGTGGGCCCAGCGATCGGCTCCATGTGCCATTGACTTCAAGCCGTTCGGTGCGTGGCAACAGCGTGCGGGCATCGCCGATGTTGCTATCGTTCAGCCGGTTTGCAGTGCCTGCAAATTGCGCCAAGCTGGGGTTGGTAATGCCAATCGGAACGCCAGCCTGTGTGACCGTGGAACCTGCCGCAGCGCTCAGCGATGGCGATATTACGCCATTCGGGCCAAGGCCGCTGATATTACCGCCGCGCGCCAACAATGAACCGTTGGAGGCAATCAGGTCGCGTTCGCTTTCCGTCAACGCGGTCGCGCGTTCCAGTTCTACATCAAGGTTGAAGCGCGTGCTGGCGCCAATGCGCGTCAGCGTTGCTTCCAATTCATTGCTACCAAAACCGCTGTCTTGGGGCTGCGCATGTTCAAACTCGGTCGCGAATGATGCGAAATTGTCTTTCAATATGAAGTTGATGACGCGTTGATCGGGGCGATAGCCATATTTCAACGCAACTTCTTCGGGGAAAATCTGGACCTGACGAATGGCCTCGGGTGGCAGATCGCGCAATTCGCGAAAGCCTGAAACGCGCTGACCATTCAGCAATATGATTGGCATGCCGCCGCCACGGCCACGGCCCGAATTGGCTTGCGGTGCAACCGCCGCGACCAGATCGGTCAACGATGATGCGCCTAATGACGCAATATCGGCTTCGTTCAGCTGCTCCACGGGCGGAACGTCGGTATCGACCGACCCGCGAATGCGTTCTGCGGTAACGACAATTTCACGCGATGTGCCTTCTTCAACAGCTATCTGGTCATCATCTTGCGCGATGGCAATTGTGCTGCCGGTGGCCTGTGCATCAACGGCTGCCATGGCGGGCACGGCAGTCGTGGCAAGCAGGATGATGCTAAACGGAAAAATTTTCATCGGGGGGAGAAACTCAGTTTATATTGTTAAAGCACGGGTTTCATAACGCATTACAACGTAGCGCACAGATGAACTTTGTAGCATTTTGTCGCAATAGCGTGAATATACTGTAGAGCTTCCCTTTTTCCAACATGTGGTTTAAAGGCGCACCAAGTTTGGATTTTTGACGATTTAAGGGGCCGAATGGCAAAAGAAGAATTACTCGAAATGCGCGGGACAGTACGTGAACTGCTGCCAAACGCGATGTTCCGTGTCGAGCTGGAAAATGGCCACGAAGTGTTGGGCCATACCGCCGGAAAAATGCGCAAAAACCGCATCCGCGTTCTCGTGGGTGATGAGGTTTTGTGCGAACTCACCCCTTATGATCTGACCAAAGGCCGGATCACTTACCGCTTTAAATAAGGGCGGCAGACCTTGGGTCTGAACCCTGCACTCATATTGGCATCATCAAGCCCGCGCAGGCGCGAATTGCTTGCGCGGCTTGGCGTGGTGCCCGATCGCATAGCTTCGCCCGATATTGACGAGACACCGCGCAAGGGCGAAGTGCCGCGCGTCTACGCGCTGCGCATGGCCGAGGAGAAGGCTGTCGCCGTTCCGCGCGCAACAGGTGAAATTGTTATCGCAGGCGATACCACGGTCGCAGTGGGCCGCCGTATCCTGCCGCAGGCTGCCGATGGCGATATGCAGCGCGGGTTTCTGGAATTGCTCAATGGCCGCCGCCATCATGTTTTAAGCGCGG
>CALDKP010000090.1 GCA_937898535.1 uncultured Sphingomonadales bacterium
GGCCCATGCCACACAGAAAGGATAGTCGGGCTTCCGTGAGGAGACCACCTCGTTGAAGGGTCTTTCGAGGACGCGGCGCCCGGCGAACCAGTAATGCCAGTAGCAGAAACCTTCCACCCCGGCCTTGCGGCCCAACTCGGCCTGCGCAGCGGCCACCACCGAGGGATTCGGATGCACCGGGAACACCACGGCCACATCTTCGCGGCGCTCGACGAATCGGCGCTCATCACGGCCGTCATGGTCGGCGTCATCGCCGGCGGCGTCGTCACGGCCCTGCTCGACCACGCCTGCGGTCAGGCGGTGCACACCGGCCTGACCGAGTTCAAGACCATCGCCACCCTCGACCTGCGCATCGACTACATGCGCCCGGCCACCCCCGGCCAGCGGCAGAAGATCATCTATCAGGTCGCCGAGACCGAGGTCGCAGATGAGAACACGGGCCGGAACCGTCAGCCCACGACGTAGATCGCCCAGCGGTCGGGGATCCCCTTCAGCTCGTGCTCGCCGTGCTCGGCGTCCTCGTGGCCCTCTTCGGCCGTGACGCGTTCGCGAGACGGCCCAAGGACTGACGCCCCCGTCCGCGACAGGCGCCCTGCGCAGGCGGGCCGCCTCCGCCGGCGTGACGGCCTTGGGGGCCACCCAGGCCGTCCAGCTGGCCAACTGGCCCTTGTGCGAGCGCAGGTTGTCGACGAAGCGGTTCAGCTCGACGATCGGCTGGTAGGCGAGCCCGAACTCGCCGCGCTCGAGGCCCGGCTCGCCCAGGCCCGCTCGTCCGCCGAGCTCTCCCGTCTCGAGCTCGCGCGGCAGGAAACGCTCTTCCAAACCAAGGTCGTCGCCGCCGCGAATATGCGCGATGGCATAGGCAAAGCCGCGGTCGACCATCGACAACCGGTTGGCCGAAAAGCCCGGCGGCATCGCATAACCATATGCGCCATAGGCATACAGATGCAGAGGCTGGCTGCCGTCTTTTTTGAAACCCTTTTTGGTCAGGATGGACACCGGCACCTTGGCACCATCGCGCGCTGTTATCATCACGCGTTCGGTCACATATTGCGCAGGATCATATCCGCTGGGGATTTCCTGAACCTTCAATGTTTCCAAGCGGCCATCGGCCAAATGATAATCAAACACCGTGTCGGGCGTGACCATCGATTCATAACCCAGCCGCAGCTTCGTCACATCATATTCCGGGTTATCGCCAAGGCCAGCATCATAGCTCGCCTCAGGGAATTTGATCGGCTGGACCTGGTTGGCATCGGCATAATCGCGGATTTCAACCTGATCGAGGCCATCAATCCGGCCTTCGGTCACATAGAAATTTTTGAACAGGGACAACCCCGTCAAATAATGACGGTCAGACCCGGCAATCAGGGTTTTCCAATCGCCCGGTGACTTCATACTAGCGGTCGCGACACGGAAATTGACGTGATCATCATTGGTCAAAACATACAGCATGCCATCGCGAACATCGACACTATATTGGCGTCCCGTTTTGCGCGGAGACACCATGATTGGCGTTGCCGTCGGGTCGCTTGCTGGAACCAGCCGCACTTCGCTCGTGACATTGTCGCCCGTACCAATGACGATCCAATCCTCTTGGGCGGTCAGGCCGACACCAACGCCGAAGCCGATGTCCTGTTCTTTATACAGCAACTTCGCTTTGGTCAGCGCGTCACCCAGCCGGTGGTACCACGCATTGTCGGTGCGCCAGTTTTCATTGGCGAGGCCATAGACAACGCCTTTGCTGTCCGATGACCAGACAATGCCCGACAATGTACCCGGGATGATGTCGCGCAATTTTTCGCCGGTTTCCAGATTGCGAAAGTGCAGGTCAAACCGTTCCGACCCGTTATCGTCGTAGGCGTACGCCAATATTTTGCCGTCGGGGCTGATTTCCGCGGCACCAAGGCGGAAATAGGCCTTGCCCTTGGCGAGTTCATTTTCGTCGAGGATGAGCTGATCAGCACCGCCGGCAACTGCCTTGCGATAATGCTTGCGATATTGCGCGCCTTCTTCGAATTTTGACCAATAGATATAGTCGCCATCCTTTTGCGGGACCGAGCTATCGTCTTCTTTGACGCGGCCTTTCATTTCCTGAAAGATGGTTTCCGTCAGCTGCGCTTGCGGTGCCATCTGTGCTTCGAAATAAGCGTTCTCGGCATTCAGATGCGCGAGTATCTCTTTGTCATCGATCGTCGGGTAACCCGAATCGCGCAGCCAATGATAATCATCGGTAATTATAACCCCGTGCCAATTGGCGCTGTGCGGGCGCTTTTCAGCAACTGGGGGCTTAATTTCACCGGCGGTTTTTTCAGTCATAATGTCTTTCTGGGCAAATGCAGGCGAGGATATTGCAGCAATCGCAACAATGAGTGGGAGCAATGCTTTCATGAGAAGACTTCCTCGCTTATATGGTCTGCACAACCATATGAACGGAAGTCCAAGATGTCTACCTACGAAGCCCGCCTTACCGCCTTGCGCGTCCAACTGAAAAAAGATCAGCTCGACGGATTCGTCGTTCCGATTTGCGACGAACATATGTCCGAATATGTGGGGGACTATGCGCAGCGTCTTGGCTGGCTGACGGGATTTGGCGGGTCTGCAGGCTCTGCTGTGGTCCTATCGGAAGAAGCGGCGATTTTCACCGACGGGCGCTACACGCTTCAGGTGCGAGAGCAGGTGGACGGCAACAACTGGCAATATGTCGGCGTGCCGCAGACGAGCATTTCTGATTGGTTGAAGGAACACACCCCCGCAGGCGCGCGCATCGGTTATGACGCATGGGTGCATACCAAGGGTTGGGTCGAAAGCGCAACCGTGGCGTTAAAAGCCAAAGGCGCGGAATTGGTCGCGGTGAAAAGCAACCCAATTGATGCCGTTTGGGCGGACCAGCCGGGCAAAAGCGACGCGAAGTTGATGGTCCACGACGACCGCTTTGCCGGACAAAGCAGCGCCGAGAAACGCGCGGCGGTTGCCGAATGGCTGACGGCCAATGCTTTGGACAGCACGGTGATTTCGGCGCTCGATTCGGTGGCATGGCTCCTGAATGTCCGTGGCTCAGATGTCGCGAATACGCCCGTGGCGCTGAGTTTCGTGCTGGCCCATGCGGATGGCACGGCAGACCTTTTTGTTGCACCGGAAAAGGTCGGCGATGACGTCCGCGCGCATTTGGGCAATGCCGTGCGCTTGCGCACCCCAGAGGAGTTTGTTCCTGCATTGAAAGCCATGAACGGCAAGCGCATCGCCGTAGATCCCGATCGTGCCGTCGCAGCGATATTCGGCGCACTGCAGGATGGCGGCGCAACGATCGTCGAAGCACGCGACCCGACCATTTTGCCAAAGGCTGTTAAAAACCATGTCGAGCAAGCCGGTCATCGTGCGGCGCAGGCGCGTGACGGCGCAGCGCTTAGCCGATTCCTGCACTGGATGGGCGAAACCGCGCATCAAGGTGGGCTGGACGAATTGTCCGCTGCGGCGCGGTTAAAATCCTTCCGCGATGACACCGGCATGCTGCACGATCTGTCGTTTGACACGATTTCGGCCACGGGTCCCAATGGCGCGCATTGCCATTACAAAGTCGACGAGGCGAGCAACCGCGCGATTGAGCCCAACAGCATCTATCTGGTCGATAGCGGCGGGCAGTATTTGGATGGAACCACGGACGTAACCCGCACGATCTGGGTAGGACCGGGTTCGCCCACTGCCGAGATGAAGGACCGTTTCACCCGTGTGCTTAAAGGCCACATCGCGCTTGCGCTGGCGGTATTCCCCGAAGGCACGCGCGGCGCGCAACTCGACACGATGGCGCGAGCATCGCTCTGGCAAGCTGGTCTTGATTACGCCCATGGCACGGGCCACGGCGTCGGTAGCTTCCTTGCGGTGCATGAAGGGCCGCAACGCATTGGGAAATTCTCTAGCGGACAGGCTGGCACAGACGAACCTTTGCAAGCGGGCATGTTCCTCTCCAACGAGCCTGGCTATTACAAAACCGGCGAATATGGCATCCGCATCGAAAATCTGGTGCTGGTCGAAGAACGCAAAATCGCCGGCGCCGAAGGCCGCTATTTCGGTTTCGAAACGCTCACCTTCGCACCCATTGACAAGACCTTGGTCGATGTCAGCTTGCTGAACGGCGAGGAACTGCGCTGGTGGAATGATTACCATGCCAAGGTGCTGTCGATTGTCGGACCACAACTGTATGGCGACGCGCTGGCATGGGCACATGAGGCGTGTGCGCCTTTATCCTAAGCCCAGCCTTTTACATTACACCCTATGATTTCATCGAAGGAATGCGACATCCATGACCCAGACTTTTTCCGATTACACGCCAGCGAAGGTCTGGGAATGGAATACCGAAAACGGGGGTCAGTTTGCGAATATCAACCGGCCGATCGCCGGCGCGACGCATGACAAGGACCGGCCCGTCGGCAAGCATCCGATGCAACTCTATTCGCTTGCCACGCCCAATGGCGTGAAGGTGACTGTCATGCTTGAGGAGCTGCTCGCGCTTGGCCATACAGGTGCAGAATATGACGCGTGGCTTGTCAATATCCGCGATGGAAACCAGTTTTCGAGCGGCTTTGTCGAAGCCAATCCCAACTCCAAAATTCCGGCGTTGTTTGACCATTCGACACCAGAGCCTACGCGCGTCTTTGAATCGGGTGCGATCCTTTTATATCTTGCCGAAAAGTTCGGCGCATTTCTGCCGACCGAGCATCACGCGCGAACGGAAACGATCAACTGGCTTATGTGGCAAATGGGCAGTGCGCCCTATCTGGGCGGCGGTTTTGGCCATTTTTATGCTTATGCGCCGTTCAAGTTTGAATATGCCATCGACCGATTCGCGATGGAGGTGAAGCGGCAGTTGGACGTGCTGGACCGCAACCTTGCCGACCGCATTTATATGGCTGGCGACGAATACACCATCGCCGATATGGCGATTTGGCCATGGTATGGCGCACTCGTCAAAGGGCTGATTTATGACGCAGGCGCGTTTCTATCTGTTCATGAATATAAGAACGTGATCCGCTGGACTGACCTCATCGCCGAACGGCCAGCGGTGAAGCGCGGACGCATGGTCAATCGCGTCATGGGTGATCCCGCCAGCCAGTTGCATGAGCGGCATGATGCAAGCGACTTCGACACCAAAACGCAGGACAAGATCACCGCCGCAAAAGCGTGACCTACGTCACAGGCGAAGGAAAAAATGAAGCCTATATGGGTCCTGCGACCCGAGGGCTTCTCACTTAAGGAGAGGGCCCTCTCCTTAAGAGCTTGGTCTGATGCCCTCCTGACCAAGCTCTATTTTTTCAAATCAACGCTTGCTGATATTTACCACGCGGAGCGTGAATTCTGCGCCAAGCTGGTTACTACCGCCTGCGGCCTGCAGCACGAGCAACTAGTACGGCAATCATTGCCGATGCTGAAATCTTGCGATTGTGTGAAATTGCCTTGGCGGAGACGGAGGGATTCGAACCCTCGGTACCGGATTTACCAGTACGACGGTTTAGCAAACCGTTGGTTTCAGCCACTCACCCACGTCTCCTGCGCGTTTGGCATGCGCGGCCTATAGCGTTGCATGCATTTGGCTGCAATGGTTATTGACACGCGCATGGTATAAGAAGAAAATTAACGAAATAGGATCGCTCTGGCGCGTTCTGAATGCGCATCATGGGTCGTTCATCATAGGCTCATCCAGAGGATGCATACAGTATTGCTTGATTTTAAGAGGGTGGGATACGCATGATAGCAGTCAACCGGGGCCTGAAACGGTCAATACATCATTTGCTGATGCTGCTCGCAGCCGGCGCGCTTGTCGCTTCGCCAGCGATGGCGCAGATTAACACCGTCGATCCAAATGATGTCATCGATTCAGACCTTGGCGCACCACCGCCAGCCCCGGCCACTGCCCCGGCAGGTGATGCCGCGTTGACTGTTCAAGATGGTGTTTCGACTGAAGCCCCTGCTGCATTGCCGGAAACGTCGGCCGCGTCGCCTGCTATCCCGACCGAGGACACCTATCAGCAAGATGATTTGATCGGCGCAGCTGAAGGCGTCTTTGGCAAGAGTGCCCAAGGACTGGGCAAGCTGATTGAAGACATTCTGAAAAAGCAGGGTCGTCCCAATGGCTATATCGTTGGCCGCGAAGGTGGCGGTGCGTTTATCGTTGGCCTCCGTTACGGTTCGGGTACGCTGAATCACAAGGTTGAGGGCCAAAAGCCAGTCTATTGGACTGGTCCGTCGGTTGGACCCGATGCGGGCGCAAATGCGGGCAGCACCTTTGTGCTGGTATATAACCTTTACGACACCGAGGACATCTACAAACGCTTTCCTGCCGGTGAGGGCATCGCGTATCTCGGCGGTGGCTTCAATGCGAGCTATCTGCGCCGCGGCGATATCGTACTCATTCCTATCAGAGTAGGCGCCGGAATTCGGTTGGGCGCCAATGTCGGATATATGCGCTTTTCCAAAAAGCAGCGTTGGCTGCCCTTTTAACGGGCGCGTATATCTTCCATGCGTTTCAAGTAACGGGCGAGCACGTCAATCTCCAGATTGACTTGCCGTCCGGCGCTCAACGTCCCTAACGTCGTCATCTGCGCCGTGTGCGGAATGATGTTCAGCATAAAATGCGCCGAGCCATCGGATTGATCGGCAATGTCATTGACGGTCAGCGACACGCCATCAACGGTTATCGATCCTTTAGCCGCAATATAAGGCGCAAGGCTGCCCGGTGCGGCGACGGTTACTTTCCAGCTGTCGCCCACGGTTTCGCTGCCAACAATATGTCCGACGCCGTCGACATGGCCGGTGACAATATGTCCGCCCAATTCATCGCCAACCTTCAGCGCGCGTTCCAGATTCAGTTTGGTTCCCGCTTCCCACATGCCTGCAGGGGTGCGTGAAACGGTTTCGGCAGACGCATCAATTGCGAACCAACCGTCGCCCTTGTCGACAACGGTCAGGCAAACGCCCGAACAAGCGATAGACGCGCCGATGGCGACAGTGTCCATGTCATATGCGCAGTCAATCACGAGGCGCAAATCGCCCCGTTGTTCGGATGAACGAATATTGCCAACGTCCGTGATGATACCTGTGAACATATATATTTTGCCTCTTTAATTGGCGCGTTCGTAGACTTCGAGACGGTCTTTGCCAAGACTGCGGGAATCGCACAGCTGCCAAAGTCCATGCGCATCGGCCAGTTGCCCCAGTCCAATGTCGCCAAGGCACGCCTTGCCCGCGCCGATGAAAATGGGTGCGCGGTACAATAACAGCCGGTCCACCAACCCAGCTTTCAAAAAAGCCGTTGCAGTTGCAGCGCCGCCTTCGACCATCACATTATTACAATCCAGCTTTACGATGTCCGCTGGCGCACGGATGATTTCCCACCCATCGGGGGCATCACCGCTGCCCAGCATGACCTTGCGCGGCGACCGGTGTTCGAGTCCTGTCAGCCGCACATTTAATTGCGGCGCGTCTGCCTTTACGGTTCCGGCTCCGACCAAAATGGCGTCTGCCCGCGCGCGTTCAATGTGGCTATGCGCGCGCGCGATATCACCCGTAATCCACCGGCTGCTGCCATCCGCCATAGCGATTTGACCATCCAGCGATGTCGCGATTTTTAATGTTACAAACGGCCGCCGCAGCTGCATGCGGCTAAGAAATCCGGCGAGGCTTTTGCGCGCCTCAGACGCCATGACGCCAATTTCGACAGCGATGCCCGATGCCATGAGCATCTTCACGCCTTCACCCGCGGTCCGTGGATCGGGGTCCTGCAGCGCAACCACCACGCGTGCTGGCCGGGCATCCATCAGCAATTGGGCGCACGCCGGCCCACGGTCGGATTGATGTGCGCATGGCTCAAGCGTGACGTACATAGTGCTGCCTTGCGCTGCAGAACCCGCCTGCGCCAGCGCCATGGCTTCTGCATGCGGACGGCCCCCCTTTTGGGTCCAGCCGCGTCCAACGACGATGCCTTCTTTAACGATGATACAGCCGACCGACGGGTTCAGCCCCGTCTGGCCAACACCACGTTCAGCCAGCGCCAAAGCTGCGGCCATGAAGCGGTGATCGGCCGTGGCTATTGTTTTGCTCCCGCGGCAGAGTCTTTGGCTTGCGCATCTTTTTGCGCACGCTCAAGCTGCGCCTCGCGCTCAATTTTTTCCACGTCCATCCCGACCGCACGACCGAATGCTTTATATGCCTCTTTCTCGCGGGCGCGCATTTCGTCTTTTCGCTTTTGATATTCAGCAATCGCCGCTTTCGATTCCTCGATTGTGCGTGTCGCAGGCCAGCTTTCGAAATAGGTCACGGTTGGTGGCGGCGGCTTCGCCTTTTCAAGCGTATCGATATAAAATGTGTAGATGATAATCGCCGTCGGCACGCAGGCGGCCAGAAACAGCCACGGGCTATGTGTGCCCGTTGTGCGGAAAAAGCTTATCAGATCTGTGCCCGCACTGCGCAGCGAGACATCTTTAAAAAACGACATGACTATCCAATAAGACCGATATCGCGCGATTTCCAGTGCCCGATGTAAAGAGGCCGGGCTTATCGGCCACTTCGGAACGCGTTTGTAATGGGGTAGCGGCGATCCCGCCCGAAGTTGCGTGTGCCAAGCTTTACCCCCGGAGGTGCCTGCCGCCGTTTATACTCCGCGAGATAAAGCAGCCTTTCAATCCGCACGACCGTGTCGCGATCAAAGCCTTGGGCAACGACCTCATCGACCGAGCGCTCTTCCTCCACCAATGCATGCAACATTTTATCAAGGACGGGATAATCCGGAAGCGAATCGCTATCCTTCTGGTCCGGCCGCAATTCCGCACTGGGGGGTTTGGTGATGATATTTTCGGGTATCACTGGGCCATCCCGGCCGAGACCAATGCGGGGCTTATGCGCATTGCGCCATTCGGAAATGGCAAAAACCGTCATTTTATAGGCATCTTTTATCGGGTTATAGCCACCCGCCATATCGCCATAAATCGTGGCATAGCCGACGCTCATTTCGCTTTTATTGCCAGTCGTCAAAAGCATATGTCCAAATTTGTTGGACAGGGCCATCAACGTGACACCGCGAATACGCGATTGGATATTCTCTTCGGTAATGTCGACGTCGCGGTCGGCAAAGCTGCCCGAGAGCATATCATCGAAAGCGCCCACGGCCGGCGAGATGGGGATCGTATCAATCCGGCACCCAATCATTTCCGCGCATTGCGCAGCATCGTCCAGACTGGATTGGCTGGTATAGCGGCTGGGCAACATGACGCACCAAACGCGGTCCGGCCCAAGCGCATCAGCGGCAATGGCGGCGCAAATGGCACTATCGATTCCACCCGACATGCCCAACACAACGCCGGGAAAGCCGTTCGTGTTAACATAGTCGCGCAGGCCAGTGACCATGGCACTATAAATATCCGCGGGATGGTCTTCCCAAAGCGCCTTTGGCCCATCGGCACATTGCCAGCCATCGTCGCCGCGCGTCCAATGCGTCATGCGCAGATGCTCTTCCCAGTCGGGCAAACGATGTGCCGCCGCACCATCCGCGTTTAGGACAAAGGAACTGCCGTCGAACACCAGCTCGTCCTGACCACCGACACGATTTAGAAACATCAGCGGTAATCCGGCTTCCCGCACACGGGCGGTAAAAACCTCTTCCAAACGCCGGTCATCCTTATCGATTTCATACGGGCTGCCATTGGTCGAAATCAGCAACTCAGCGCCGCGTTCCTTCAAATGGATGCTAACCGGGGCAAGCCAGCCATCTTCGCAAATCGGAACGCCAATGCGCACGCCCTTAAACAGCACGGGTTCCGGTAACGGGCCAGATGCAAAAATCCGCTTTTCATCAAAGGTGCCGTAATTGGGCAGCTCATGCTTGTAACGCACGGCAGCAATCTGACCGCCATCGAGCAATGCAATTCCGTTGTACAATGCGCCATCGTCGAGGAATATCGAACCCACGAGCATGGCAGGCCCGCCATCGGCTGTCGCTTCCGCCAGCTTTGCAAGTTCCACCGCAGCGCGCGCTGCAAAGGCTGGCTTCAGCACCAGATCTTCGGCCGGATAGCCAATCAACTGCTGTTCAGGAAACACGATCAGGTCGGCATCCGTCGCTTTTGCACGCCATTCCAGCATCTTGCCGGCGTTACCTGCCAGGTCACCCACGCGCTGGTTAAGCTGCGCCATTGCAATATTGAGCCGATTTGTCATTTCACCACCCTATTGTCCACAATGTAGCGGGGCAAGCCGATTGTCAGGCCACTCGCGCGTCGCTAAGGCGATTGGCGAAACTTTGGCGCGCGATTCAAAGCTCAGGGGTCCGGGGACACGCACATGAAATTGATGACAGGCAACAGCAACCTTCCTTTGGCGAAGGGCATTGCAGATTATATGAACTTGCCTTTGACTGACGCCAGCGTGCGCCGTTTCGCCGACAATGAGATTTTCGTCGAAATCCATGAAAATGTGCGCGGCGAGGATATGTTCGTTATCCAATCGACCAGCCACCCAGCCAATGACAATTTGATGGAATTGCTGATCATGATTGATGCGTTGCGCCGTGCATCGGCAAAGCGCATCACGGCAGTGCTTCCTTATTTCGGCTATGCGCGGCAGGATCGGAAACCGGGGCCACGCACGCCCATTTCGGCGAAGCTTGTGGCCAATCTGATTACCCAAGCTGGCGCTGACCGCGTGTTGACCGTGGATTTGCATGCAGGCCAGATTCAGGGCTTTTTCGATATTCCAACCGACAATCTTTATGGCGCACCCGTCATGAGCGCTGATATTTTGGAGCGCCATGGCGACAAGAATATCACCGTCGTCTCGCCGGATGTTGGCGGCGTTGTCCGCGCGCGCGCGCTGGCAAAGCGTCTTGATGATGCGCCACTGGCGATCGTCGACAAGCGCCGCGAAAAAGCGGGTGTTTCCGAAGTCATGAACATCATCGGCGACGTGAAAGACCGTTTCTGCATATTGATTGACGACATCGCGGACAGCGCAGGCACGCTGTGCAACGCGGCCGACGCGTTAAAAGCCGCCGGCGCGTCAGACGTCGTCGCCTATATTACGCATGGTGTATTGTCCGGCGAAGCGGTGAACCGGGTCAACGCATCCTCACTGCGCAAACTGGTTATCACCGACTCCATCTTGGCGTCGGACACTGCCAATGCCAGTCCCAAAATACGC
The DNA here is from genome assembly GCA_937898535.1 of uncultured Sphingomonadales bacterium. Taxonomy (GTDB): domain Bacteria; phylum Pseudomonadota; class Alphaproteobacteria; order Sphingomonadales; family Sphingomonadaceae; genus Sphingorhabdus_B. The sequence continues at coordinate 11,185 of CALDKP010000090.1, forward strand.
CAGCTGCCCATCGCGCCATTGTTGGGCGAAGCAATCAAGCGCATTGCCGACGAAAGTTCAGTCAGCTCTTTGTTCGACTAATGACACCGGCGGATATCCTTCTGGCCAACCGTTTGGCCGAGGCAGCGGGCCAAGCCATCCGGCCCTTTTTCCGGTCAGCCTATAGCCACGAGGCAAAGGCCGATGCGTCCCCGGTGACGGAAGCCGACCG
>CALDKP010000091.1 GCA_937898535.1 uncultured Sphingomonadales bacterium
TGACTGGAGTTCAGACGTGTGCTTTCCGATCTCCTCGGGCGGCACCAGCGTGCCCTGCGGCACCACCTCGATGACGGCGACGTCGATCTTTACCATTTGCGCCATGGCATCGAACGCGCGTTTGGCGACATCTCCGCCCTGCGCAATAGCATAAGTCAGGATACGCGGCGTAATTTGCCAGTTGACGCCCCATTTATCCTTGCACCAACCGCACTGACTTTCCGCGCCTTGGTTGCCGACGATTGCGTTCCAATAAAGGTCGGTCTCTGCCTGATCTTCCGTTGCGATCTGGAATGAAAATGCCTCACTATGCGGAAATATGGGGCCGCCGTTCAGGCCGATGCATGGGATGCCACAGACCGTGAATTCAACAACCATCACATCGCCGGCTTTTCCACCGGGGGAATCGCTTGGGGCACGATGGACCGCGCCGACATGACTGTCGGGAAAGGTTGCCGCGTAGAAATTGGCGGCCTCTTCGGCGTCCCTGTCATACCAGATGCATATCGTGTTTTTGGTCATTCGCGTTTCCTTCTTCGGAAAAATTCAGGCCAGCCAACCCTTGCGTTGCCAGTGCCGTGACAGTTGCCACTGCACCACCGCCATCACGATGATGAACATCGGGAAGGCGAGCATGGCGATGTCGGTTTGCGCGCCACTGGCGATAAGGAAGGGGTAGCTGAACTGGATAATGATCGCGATCAGGCTGAATGAAAAGGCAAGCGATGCCCAATATTTGCGCATCAACAGGCCGATGGCGCCAAGCGTTCCGACGACCACGCCGATTGCATAAGCGGCCCAAGCCCAGCCCGGCATCGATAGCCATAAATCACGCTGGTTCTGCGGCAGCGCGGCGATGTCGGAGGCTGTCATCGTCCACTGGCTGACAAAGGCGCCGACGCCCATGAGGTTCCAGAGCAGGAAGAGGATGCCGACCCAAGTCAGCCAGCGTGGTGTGGTCAAAGCGTTCATGTACGTACTCCAGTTGCGCGCTGACGGGCAGTGCAGAGAAGGGGGTGGCGACTCGCGATCATGTGAAAAGCATAGCAATTGGCAGGTATCTATCAATCCACCCATGAAAGTCGCGAGGTGCAACCGCACAGCGCTAGAAAGATGCGCGACTGATCCCGGTTCCGACGCAGATTTGATATACCAACGCTTCGTATACGAACCGGCAGCGGTTGCCCTGAGCAGGATTTTTCCCGCATCGGATGGTTGTCGACCACTGGACCGGTCGGCAGGACCTCCGCTGTAATTTCATCCCAGAACGGCGGGGGTCCACACGGCGTCATGTGGGGTAACAATATGGTGTCGATAGTCTCGACGGTTGCCTATCTCGGGCTTGAAGCGCGCAGTGTCGAGGTGCAATGTCAGGTTGCACCTGGCGTTGTGAGCTTCGCGGTCGTGGGACTGCCGGACAAGGCGGTTGCTGAGAGCCGCGAGCGTGTGCGCGCCGCGATTTCCGCACTTGGACTTGCGCTGCCCCCCAAACGGATCACCATCAACCTGTCGCCTGCGGATTTGCCCAAGGAAGGGTCGCATTATGACTTGCCCATCGCGCTCGCCTTATTGGGTGCGATGGGGTTGGTCGATGCAGAGACGCTGGCCCAATATGTCGTGGTGGGGGAGCTTGGTCTGGATGGCCGTGTTGCGGGGTCACCCGGAGTGCTCCTCGCGGCCCTACACGCATCATCGCGCGGCATGGGGCTGATATGTCCGGCGGTGCAGGGGTCCGAAGCGGCGTGGGCAGGCGAGATAGAGGTGATCGCTGCGCCGGATTTGTTGGCGCTGCTGAATCATTTGAAGGGGCAGTCGCTGCTGCGCACCCCTGAACCCGGCATCGCCGAAGCGCGCAAAGGCGGTCCCGACATGAAAATGGTGAAGGGGCAGGAAACGGCCAAGCGCGCGCTTGAGATCGCGGCTGCGGGTGGTCATAATCTGTGCATGGTGGGTCCGCCGGGTGCCGGCAAGTCGCTTTTGGCGTCGTGCATGCCGGGCATATTGCCCGAACTGACGCCCGCCGAAGCGCTGGAAGTGTCGATGATCGCATCGGTGGCCGGTACGTTGGAGGGCGGGCGGTTGATGCGCACACGGCCATTCCGCGCGCCGCACCACAGCGCCTCTATGCCGGCGTTGGTCGGTGGCGGCCTGCGCATTCGGCCGGGCGAAGTAAGCCTTGCGCATCTGGGCGTGCTGTTTTTGGATGAGCTGCCCGAATTTCAGCGCGCTGTGCTCGATAGCTTGCGGCAACCGCTCGAA
>CALDKP010000092.1 GCA_937898535.1 uncultured Sphingomonadales bacterium
GCCGTATCAACCGAAGGCGCATTAGCCGCAAAATCCAAAAGCAGTGAACCGCTGCCCTTTTCCGCGAAGGAAAAGGCCAACGGGGCGAAGTATCACCCTGAAATTCTGAAGGAATTTGGCGGAGCCTATCAAAGCCCGCAGACGGCCTATGTCGAGCGGGTGGGCAAGAAGATCGCTCTGCAATCCGGGCTCGCGAACAGTGAAGGCGAATTCACGGTGACCTTCCTCAATTCGGCGGTGAACAACGCCTTCGCGATCGAAGGCGGCTATGTTTACATCACCCGCCAGCTTGCGGCACTTTGCAACAGCTAGGCCGAAATGGCAGGCGTGTTAGGCCATGAAGTCGGACACACCGCCGCGCGCCACAGCGAAAAGCGCCAAAATAGCGCCACGCTTGCCAACATATTGGGCGTGGGTGGCACGATTTTGGGTTCCGTGCTTGGCGATTCCGCTGGATGGCTTGGCGCTGTCGGCGTTGGGCTTAAGCAATATGCGGGGCCGCTGGCACAAGTTTTCAGTCTGAAATATTCGCGGACACAGGAAGAAGAGGCTGATGACTTCGGCATCCGCTATCTGAGCAACTCGGGCTATGACCCAAGCGCATTATCATCGATGCTGAATGCGTTGGCATTGCAGACAAGCCTTGATTCGCGGGTTGCTGGCCTTGGTGACAATGCGGTGCCCGAATGGGCGAGTACGCACCCCGATCCCGCGCGGCGTGTTGCACGTGCTGCCACGCGGTCAAAATCCTATCCTGCCAGCAATGTCCGCAACGCCGACGCCCACTTCGCCGCTATTGATGGCATGCTCTATGGCGACGATCCCGTTCAGGGCGTCATTGAGGGGCAGGCATTCATCCATCCGCAATTAAAAATGCGGTTCACAGCGCCAACCGGTTTTGGCATTCAAAATGGAAATGAAGCCGTCTCCATAAACGGCAATACGGGCAAGGCGATGTTTACATCAGCGGCGTTTGACGGCAATCGTGATGCGTATATCAGCAATGCGTTTAAATCTGTTTCCGGCAAAAACACCATTATTCCTGTCGGCGAAATCCGCAGGACAACGGTTAACGGCATCCCTGCATTTTATGCCAGCAGCGTCGTCAATACGCAGCAGGGGCAGCGTGCCGTATCCGTCTTTGCTTATGAATGGTCGCCCGGAACGGCATTTCATTTTGTGACCATTACCGCCGCCAATGTGCGCCCGTTTGAAGGCATGTTTGAAAGCATGTCTCGATTGAGCAATGCGCAAGCAGCAGAGGTGAAGCCACGTAAGTTACGCGTGGTGACGGCGAGCCGAACGGACACTATAGCGTCGCTGGCAAAACGGATGGCGTACTCTTCGCTGCAAACCGAACGATTTCTTGCGCTGAATGGCCTGACCCCCAATGCCGCCATGCGTCCGGGCCAGAGAATGAAGATCGTCACATATTAAATAAAAAAGGGTGGGAACCGCGAAGTCCCCACCCTTCTATAATTGTTCAGGCTTCATGCCTGAAAGACAAATTAGTCAATCTTGTCGTTGACCTTATTGAAGGTGGTCGTCAGGTTGGTGCCGAGGCTCGTCATTGCAGTGATCGCAGCAACAGCAATCAAAGCAGCGATTAGGCCATATTCAATTGCAGTCGCGCCGTCTTCGTTCTTGAAGATTTTTTTGATAATTTTCATCTTAGGTCTCCTGTTGTTTGTTCATTCACCCGGGCGGTTTTTTTAAATAATAACCGTCACCAGTTTGATAGATCATCACCTTTTACCAATTCGTTAATGCGAAGATTAATTCCAAATCGCCAATACTTGGTCGGAAACGCTATTCCACATAACCTGCGTTCCGTTTCCAAGGTTTTGGAGAGAAGCAAGGATCGCGATAACGATTAGCGACACTACCAAACCATACTCTACTGCCGTCGCGCCTTGGTCGCATTTTTGTATGCGTCGAATGAGTTCCAACATTTTTTGGATCCCTCTTCAATCCTTGGTTGCGAGCATCATGAAATTCCCACACAAGTGTTAACAAAACCTTGCAACATGATGAGATTATGGAAAAAAATCCGACAACATTGTTCGTAGTTGCGGCGGCATTAACCAACGAGAATGGCTCAATCCTGCTGCAAAAGCGTCCGGACCATGCCTCTATGGGTGGGTTGTGGGAGTTCCCGGGTGGCAAGGTCGAAACGGGTGAATCGCCCGAAGCTGCGCTTGCACGTGAGCTATTTGAAGAGCTTGGGATCTCTGTAAACCTCCAAGACCTTATACCCGAAACCTTTGCAAGCGAGCCTTTGGGCGACCGACATTTGCTGCTGTTATTGTACAGGTGCGTGCATTGGGAAGACACACCCACGCCGTATTTTGCGTCTGAAATTGCATGGGTGCATCCAAAGGACATGGCCGCGCTGCCGATGCCGCCCGCGGATTATCCGCTCGTTGAACGGCTTAAGCGCCTCTAGCTTTCCGGATTTTTGGACAATATGTCGGCAAGCGAAACTTGCGCACTTCCTCGCTTGGCTGGGCGGGGTTGATTTTCAGACGGCGCCCAACCGCTCAGGAACAGATGCGTGAAATATTCCGGGACTTTGCCTTGGGCGTCTGCGCGTGCCGCAAAAATCCGGTCCAGCCGATTGATCGCATTCTTGCCGAGATATGCGCGCGGTCCTGCCAAAGCATTGCCTATCCCGGCATCGCGCACATCGGACACTATGCCGCGCCAGTTACTGTAACGCACCTCAGTTACGTCCTGATCGGCAACGGGCAAGGCAAACCCGGCGCGCACGATCAAATCGGCCGCGCTGCGCAAGTCAATTTGCGGGTGCATATGTGGCCGAACCTGATCGGCGTCGGATTCCAGAAACAACGATTTCAATGTGGCCAGCGTGCCTGCGCCAAACATATGGCCCAGAAACAAACCATCGGGCTTAAGTATCCGCCGGATTTGGATAAGCGCGCCGGGCAGATCGTTGACGCTGTCCAACGTGCCAGCCGAGATAACGAGATCGAACGATGCAGGCGCAAAGGGCAGGCGATCCTCTTCATATCCGTTTTGTGTGTCTTCAGCGCCGCCTAATGATATCAACGGCATATGCGTGCAACGCATGTCCGCGGACAGAATGTCCTTTTGCCAGCCTGCAATCGGTCCAATGATCAACGCATGTTCGAACGCGCGCGTCACAAAGTTCAGGCGTTCGCGGAGATCCTGCGCAATATGGGTCCACAGAAATTGATCACCCCGACGCCGTGATGCACGCTCACGCAGCGCGCGGCGGCGCTGGCGGTCAAATATTTCAGGCGGGTTGTTCTCGCTGGTCATTTCGGCCTTGTGCAGACACTGGCTTTATCCGACAAGTCTTCATGGCAATCACTCGCCACATTTTCCGCGCTGCGCTCAATTTGGCGTTGCCCGAACGTTGCCCATGTTGCGGCACGATAACGCCCGCTGGCGGTCCATTTTGCGTCGATTGCTGGCAACAATTGCAGTTTCTTGCCCCGCCATGGTGCCATGGATGCGCAGCGCCATTTGAATATGACCGCGGTGCGGATAGCTATTGCGCGGCATGCCTGGCGAAACCGCCCAAGCATGACGGCATTCGTGCCGCGGTGAAATATGACGACCTGTCTGCAAAAGTCGCACTCCGGTTAAAATATAACGGAAAGATCGGGTTGGCCCGCGTGATTGCACAGCAACTGGTTCGCCATTTGCCCGAGGATCGGGACAATATCATCATTACGCCTGTTCCTTTGCATTGGACGCGCATGTGGTCGCGCAGCTTTAATCAGTCCGCGTTGATTGGCCGCGCGCTCTCGGCGCAAAGCGGCATCGCCTTTGCCCCTGACATACTCGTCCGCCACAAACGCACGCCGAGCATGCGTGGCCTAAATGCCAACGGCCGCCGTAAAGCCGTTGGGCAGGCATTTTCCGTGCATCCCAAATGGCGTGACCGGTTAAAAGGCAGCCGCATCATTCTGGTCGACGATGTCCTTACCACCGGTGCGACGAGCGGCGGCTGCATATCGGTTTTGAAACGAAGCGGTGCGTCGTGGATACAGCTGTTCTGCTGGGCACGTGCCCTGCGCGGAGAAAGCGCGGAGCAAAAGTAACTGCGCTCGATGCTTGACTTGATGGCGGCTGGACACCA
>CALDKP010000093.1 GCA_937898535.1 uncultured Sphingomonadales bacterium
CTGCACCGCATCGGCAATGCGCCGACTGCACCGAATGAGTTGCACCGTGCTGGCGGTGTCATGATTGCACGAAATGATGGTGGTGCCCTGCGCCTTGGCGCGCCGAATTTGACACGCTCGAACGCCGTGCTGGCGGCCTCTCAAATTGCACGATGTACGGCCCTGATGGCGAAGTGCACCCGCATCCAGGCTATGTGCTCGCTTGGGATGAAGGCCACCGCTTTGCCTTTACCGATGCTGTTGTCGGCGACTTGATGCCAGCGGGCCCGTTTATGATAGGCATCTGGTCGATCACGCCCGAAGGCGACGGCACCCGCTATACCGCGACCTGCCGACACTGGACCGAAGCCGATTGTCAGCGTCATAAGGACATGGGTTTCGCCGAAGGCTGGGGTGCATGCGCGGACCAGTTGGTCGCGTTGGCAGAAGCCTAAAAATCCACCTGCTCATAATGTTTGGGCGGGGTGATGACTTCCATCCGTTCGGACAATAATGGGCGGAAGCTTGGGCGCGACTTGAACATCGCGTACCACGCCTTGGTCTGCTCATGCCCCGTCCAATCAATGCCGCCGAGATAATCGGCCACCGAAATTTGTGCGGCTGCGGCGAGGTCGGCCATGCTCATCACCGCGCCGGACAGCCATGCACGGTGGTCAATCAGGTAATCGATATAATCGAGATGCCCGTTGGCCAGTTTCATGGCTTCGCGCAATATTTTGGACTCGGGCGGTTGCCGGTCGATCAGGCGCTTTTTCATCCGTTCGTGCAGAAGCGGCTGCGTTACATCGCCATAAAATTGTTCGTCAAACCATGCGACCAGCCGGCGTGTTTCGGCGCGATATTGCGCAGTGCCGGTAATCATCGGATTGGTGGCAACGGTTTCATCGATATATTCTGAAATCGCGACCGAATCGACCAAGGTGATATTGCGCTCCGGATCGCGCATCACCGGCGTGCGGCCAGCGGGGTTCATGTGCAAAAACTCGTCGCGCTGTTCCCACGGATTTTCGCGCACAAGGCTGTACGGCACACCCTTTTCGCCCAAAAGAAGTCGTACCTTACGCGAAAACGGACACAGCGGATATTGATGGAGATGCCACATGCGTATCTGTTAGGGCCGGTTAACCAAAATGTGAAGGGGTGCGCCATAAAAGCGCATAGATTAGTTGGAATTGGAAACTTCGCCCGGCTCCCGTTTGGCTTCTTTCGCCATTTCTGCGTCAATCTTGGCCTCGGCCGCCTTCACCTTGCGTTCGGTTTCGACATATTGGCTGTCAAAATCCTTCTGACAGCCAGCCAGTGTGAGCAACAGAATGAACGCAACACGACGCATCAATAATCCTTTTTATACCGCACATTGACGTTGGACGTTCCGCCGCTGCCGATCTGGCTTAAGATCGAAAGCGCTGGCGTCAGGCTGATTTCCAGCTGCGTTGCCGTATAGCCCCGCGCGTCGGTGACGATTTCGACATAGACATCATTGGTAATATATTGGCCAAAAGCCACCGCCATACCGCGCCCGGTGACGTCATCCGCGCCCAATATGCGCAGCCGGTCCAATCCCGTTGCCGACTGCAGCACGCCAAGCGGGTTAAGGCCGCCCGGTCCGCCACGCAAATTGTTCAGCGATCCTGCCAATTGCACCGCCTGAATCGCGGACAGTTCGCCAATCGAATTGCCAAATAATATGCGCGCCATAATCTCGTCCTGCGGCAATGCCGGGGTCGAGCTGAAGCTGATGTCGGGATTTTGGCCCGTGCCCCTAATGTTGACGCGCACCGTCGTGCCGTCAACGTCACTGGCGGCAGCGACCCGAATCGACGGGTTGGCGGCGGGGCCGCCGTTGAAGGATATCCGGCCGCTTTCCAGTTCGAACGACCGTCCGGCAAAGCCCAATGTGCCGCGTACCAATTCCATGTCGCCCGAAATCAGCGGCGCAGCGCTGGTGCCTGTTATCCGCAATTTGGCGCCCCATTCGGATTCAAGCCCCATGCCGGTGACATATAAGTTACCGGGCGCTTCGAGCGCGATGTCGAGTTTCCAGTTGCTGGGCAGGCTTGCGATAGCATCGGCATCACCGGACACACGTGGACGGCGAATGGACTGTTTGCGGCGGACACCGGTGAGTGTTGCAACCTTCGCCGCACCCTGGCGGATGATTTTGTAACGCGTTTCGGGCAGGCGCAACTTGCCGCGGATCAATGCGGAACCATCCGGCGCATTGGTTACGGTGATTTGTCCGGTTGCCGTTGTCGAAATCAGCTCGCTTCGGGCAACACGTGCGCGGTCGAGATCAAGGTTCAGCTGAACCGGAAAGCCTTTGGCCGAGCTAAGATTGACAATGCCCTTGCCGCTGATCGTCCCGTCGCCCGCCTTTGCGCTCAGCTCGGTCACGTCCAACTGGTCATTGGTAAACAGACCGCGGATACGCAAATTGGTCAACCGCGTGCCATAGACATCATTTTCGTAAATCAGGTCATTGGCGCGGACAACCCCGGTCAGTTGCGGCGTTTGCACACGGCCCGAAAAATCCGCCGCGACGCCGATGTTTCCGGACAGGCTCTGATCCGCCAAAGCCGCCAGCGAAAACAGCGTATCTGCGGGACCATTATAGCGCACACCGCCCGACAAGGGCGCGGCAAGCAATCGTTCGGTCCAACTGGCGGTACCGGGCGGCAGCGGTGTCAGGTCAATCTGGACGCGCCCCACAGCGGCACCACGCCGCCGGATGATCGCGCGCGCATTGCCGCCATCGGGCAACAATCGCCCGACCAGACTGATATCGACAGGCTGCGAACGCGACCCCAGATTTGCGCGGACGAAGCTGCTGATTTCCAACCGTGCATCCGCGCGCGGAAACGCAGCCAAGGATGCTTGCGCCCAATCGATGCTTCCGGTGACTGTTCCGCTCAGGCCAGGAACGGGAAAGAGAGGATTCAAAGCCGCTATGTCGACCTTGTCCAACCGCGATTGGAACGTCATCGTGTCGCCATAGCTACCGGCAAGCCGGATCGAACCTTGCGCCAGTTTGATGATACTGGGCAAAATGTCATAGCTACCACGGCGCGGGATGATGCGGATGGGACCCGCTGTTGCGAAATCGACACTGTTCGCCCGGCCCTTGGCAGCGATGCGCCAAAGCTGCGGGGTGAAATCTGCGCTGGCGGCAACGCGGAAAGGCACTTCGCTTCGGCCCTCCGCCAATATCTGCGCCGTCCCTGTCCCATCGCGATAGTTGATCTTTGCCCGGGCGGCGGCAATCGCGATGTCGTTCCATACGGCGTTTTCCATTTGAACGTCGGCGACAATTTGCGGGCTGTCATACAGGATCATATCGGCTTTGATGATGCCGCGCCCGATGGCGAGTTTTTGCGCGCCGGTGAGTTCCGCATTCAACGCCACCGCATCAACGACGGCGCGTTGGAAACTGCCTTGCGCCGAAAGGTCAATTTTACCGTCGAACCCTGCGCCTTTGCCGGTTAGCGTGCCGACAAAGGGACCGGCGGCGGCTTGGCTGATGCGGCCGGTAATGCCGATGCCCGCAAAATCGCCCCGCATGATATCAATCGTAAGCGGGCCATCGCCCGAAAGTACATCGGCATCACCGCTGATCGGACCATAATCGGTCAACCCCGTCAGTGCGACCGCGTAACCCCGCTGGCTTTGCGTGACCACGCCGACCACATTCGACAAACCAACGCCAAAGCCCGGATTGCTCGCGGTGATGCGATACACCGGATCGTCAAAAGTCCCGGTCATGGCAACAGCCACCGGCCCATATTGGTTCGAATAGCCAAGGTATTTTGATTGGAAAACTTCATTAATAAAATATAAAAGGCACTCAATAATACATCAAATAAACTAACGCCTTCGTGAATAGCCAAAGCACTTAAACGTTCTTTTATATCGGCGTTGATTTCAAAGGCTAATTGTTTGCCTGAAAAATCTTGGTCATTTCCTGCTTTATTCT
>CALDKP010000094.1 GCA_937898535.1 uncultured Sphingomonadales bacterium
ATCTCCAGCCATAATGAAGATGTTGCCGTGGCGAATGCCGGGCGCGCCCGACATCTTGTTGGGGATAAGGTCAGCGCCATCGGGCACGCGTGCCATGCGCAGGCGACCTGGGTTAATGCCGCCACGTGTTTCATAATAGGCATGCAGGACGGCGCTTGCCTCTGGATGAATAACAACGTCCACACCAAGCGCGGCTGCGATTGCGTCAACGGTGATGTCATCATGCGTTGGGCCAATGCCGCCGGTGGTGAACAGATAGTCGTTGCGCGCACGCAAGAGGTTCACCGCCTCAATAATGGCATCCATGTCATCGGCCACCACACGCACTTCGCGCAAGCGAATGCCTTGAATATTGAGCCAAAGGGCAATCTGCGCGACATTTTTGTCCTGTGTTCGGCCAGAAAGGATTTCGTCGCCGATGATTACAAGCGCTGCGGTATATATGCGGGAATCTGTCATACGCACGCGATAGCATAATTCACCCCCTCGCAAAGTGCGGATTATTGCCTTATATCGCCCCGATGGAACAATATGTAAGCGTTACGCCCGAAGAGGCGATGCAGGCCCGCGACGGGGTCATCAAATTACACGGGGCAGAAGGCTTTGAAGGCATGCGCAAGGCTGGCCGCCTTGCAGCCGAAATACTCGACGCATTGGTGCCGCATGTCGTGCCGGGTGTCAGCACCGAGGAACTGGACGATATCGTCCGCGAGATGACGATGCGCGGTGGCGCGGTGCCGGCAACCTTGGGCTATCGCGGTTACACGCACAGCTGCTGCATTTCGATCAACCATGTCATTTGCCACGGCATCCCTTCGGACAAGAAATTGAAGGATGGCGATATCGTCAACATCGACGTCACGCCGCAATTAAATGGCTGGCACGGCGACACCAGCCGCATGTTCCTCGTCGGCGACGTGCCGGTAAAGGCGAAGCGCTTGGTCGATGTGACCTATGAATGCCTGATGCTGGGTATCGAAGCCGCCAAGCCCGGCAACCGCGTCGGCGACATTGGCCATGCGATCCAGACCCACGCCGAAAAGCACCGCTATGGCGTCGTTCGCGATTTCTGCGGCCATGGCCTTGGCCAATTATTCCACGATGCCCCCGAAATCGTCCATGTCGGCCGCCCCGGCACTGGCCCAGAGCTGCGTCCCGGCATGATCTTCACGATTGAGCCAATGATCAACATCGGCAAGGCCGCTGGCAAAGTCCTCGACGATGGTTGGACGGCAGTCACGCGGGACCGTTCATTAAGCGCGCAATTCGAACATAGCATCGGCATCACGGAAACAGGTTGCGAGATTTTTACCGCAAGCCCCAAAGGTTTTGACAAGCCGCCTTACTGAGGCACGCGTGATCCCGACGGCAACCGTCCCTCGGGATCATATACATTCACCTTACAAGGGTGGGTGTCGCTCCAGTTCCAGAGAACCAGATTTGTTGCGCCTGGATGAATTGCCGGGACATAGCTGGGTACCAAAGCGCCGTTGAACCCCTTGGACACAAGGTGCTGCGCCAGTTTTTGGGAGGGCGCGATTTTGCCACTTCGCTGAAAGACCAGCCATGGACAGGCCATATCCTTTTCAGCAATCCCGAGTGCTTGCCGCGTGTCCGCATCGGTCAGATCTGCGACATCTGCGCAATCAATGTCATATTCGCACAAGGTCAGCGGCAGCATCCGGTGGGCGAATCCCTGTGTGCATTCGGCTAGCGCGGTGATGGGTTCGAGCGACAGGTAGAGTGCGGCCTGCCCCCTAATATTGAACCGCCCTCCGGAAATGACGGCTCCTTGCCCCGAAATGGGGTCGAAAGACCATCGTGGATCATGCGCGCGATAAGCGCGGCCGGTAAAATTCAAGCAAAACCACCCAATGCCATATGGTCGAGATAGTCGCGTACCGCGCCGGCATCGCCTGATTTCACGAGCGATTCAGCTGTACGGCCATCCAACGCCGGGATCGGTTGCGACCGGTACCACGCCATGGCTTGCGCTTCGCTGCCTGCCCAATCTTTGATGCGTGCGATGATTTCCAGCATTTCGGTCATCCTGCCTTGCGCCTTGGGCGCTTTCATACGGTCTGATTTGGTAACAGTCGCTAGCGGAAGCCCGACCGTTTCAGCCAATTGTGCCTTAGACATACGGAACAGGTCGGCCAATTGCCCGATATCGACATCCCCGGCCTTGGTGAAATAGGCTCCCAGATACCCATTGCCATCAAAGGGCAGGAAATTTGGCAGTCCACGGAAGGCCGCAGGCATTTCGCGTAATTTATTCGGGGACGATGCAACCATGTTGTGTCCAATAATTTGACTTTATTAGGGTCATATAAATGGACATTGGACCCAAGTCAACCTCAGGGAACGGCTTTCGC
>CALDKP010000095.1 GCA_937898535.1 uncultured Sphingomonadales bacterium
CCACGCAGCAAGTCTGCGGTCGGCATTGCCGGTTTGCCTGCGCGTTGGATGATTGTGGGACGGATCGCGTCAACACCGCATGCGATGGTCAGCTGGTCGTCCGAAATTGTGCCGGCTGTGCTGCTTCTCGCAACGATGTCTGCCGCAAGCACACGATATCTTTCGCCCTCAAATTCGAACCATGCACCCGGCGCGGGGTTAAATGCGCGTATCTGTCGTTCGACTGCCTCGGCGGGCATTGAGAAATCCAATTTGGTTTCTGCCTTGTCGATTTTGGCAGCATAGGTCACGCCCTCTTCCGGTTGCGGCACGCAAGGATGTGCGTCGAGGTCCGATAATACCCGCACCATCAATTCTGCGCCAAGCTCGGCCAGCTCGCTCGTCAGTATGCCCGTGGTATTGTGCCCGATTTCGATTTCGGTTGTCGCGCGAACGGGGCCGGTATCGAGGCCTGTTTCCATTTGCATGACCATGACGCCTGTTGTGGCGTCGCCTGCCAGTATGGCCCGCTGAACCGGCGCCGCGCCGCGCCAGCGTGGCAGCAGCGATCCGTGAATATTCAGGCAGCCATGCTTTGGCGCGTCCAAGATCGATTTTGGCAGGATAAGGCCATATGCCGCGACAATTGCGGCGTCGAGGTCAAGCGCTGCAAATTCCGCTGCTGCATCATCCTGTCGCAGGGAAAGCGGCGTGCGCACATGCAAACCCAGTTCTTCGGCACGCTGTTGCACGGCGGACGGTGTAAGCTTTTTGCCACGGTTGGCTGGGCGGGGCGGCTGCGAATATACGGCAACCACATCATGCCCAGCGGCAACCAGCGCGTCGAGCGCTGGCACGGCAAATTCGGGTGTTCCCATGAAGGCAAGACGCATCGTCACTTTTCCTTTGTTCGAAAGCCCCCTAAGACCCGCAGCATGGCATCGCAAGAAATAGACGCATTGGCACAGGCATTGTCGAAATTGCCCGGACTTGGCCCCCGATCGGCACGGCGGGTTGTCCTGCACCTTATGAAAAAGCGTGAAAGCGTTTTGATGCCACTTTTGCGCGCGTTGGAGCAGGTCGAAAAACGGCTGGTCGTCTGCAGCACGTGCGGGAATATCGATACCGGCAACCCCTGCGGCATTTGCGTCGATCCGCGCCGGGATATCCGTTCCATCTGTGTTGTTGAGGACGTTTCCGATTTGTGGGCGCTGGATCGTTCGCGGTTGTTTCCGGGAAAATATCATGTGCTGGGTGGCCGGTTATCCGCATTGGATGGCGTTCGGCCGGAGGATTTGAATATCGAAGGCTTGGTTGCCCGTGTTGCAGCGGGCGGCGTCGATGAAGTCGTCTTGGCCATGAATGCCACGCTGGAGGGGCAGACAACCGCGCATTATCTCGCGGAACGGCTTGAACAATTTCCGATACGCTTGACCCAATTGGCGCATGGCGTGCCGGTTGGCGGTGAGCTTGATTATCTGGACGATGGCACGTTGGCGCAAGCATTGCGCGCCAGACGTCCAGTCGGTTGATTTATCGCACGACCATCCCTATCTGCGACACATGGCCATATTACCTATTCTTGAAGTGCCCGATCCGCGGCTGAAAACCATTTCGACTCCTGTCGAGACATTTGATGCGGATTTGAAAACGCTCGTCGATGACATGACCGAAACGATGTATGCCGCGCCCGGTATTGGGCTGGCCGCTATTCAGGTCGGGGTTCCCAAACGCCTGTTGGTTATCGATTTGCAGGAAGAGGAAGGCGAGGGTGATGAACCCGTTCGCAATCCGCGCGTATTTGTGAATCCGGAAATTTTGGACCCGTCGAACGAACACAGCCTGTACAACGAAGGCTGCCTTTCGGTGCCTGACCAATATGCAGAGGTCGAACGCCCCGCGCAAATCCGTGCACGTTGGCAGGATCTTGATGGTAAGTTTCATGAAGAGACAATGACCGGCCTAATGGCGACCTGTCTCCAGCACGAGATGGACCATCTCGAAGGTATCTTGTTCATTGACCACCTGTCGCGGCTAAAGCGTCAGATGGTGCTCAAGAAAATCGAGAAAGCCCGCAAAATGGGCGGCGGCCATGTCCATAATGAGCATTGCCGCCACTAAATTGCGTTAGCCGGACAAGCCTCCGGCTTGATCTGTTTCGTTACTTTGCGAATTGAGTCGGTGCGGGGCTGATCGTCACGAACTTGCCCGACTGAATTTCCTGCACCTCAAGCATGCGCTCGGTGAGGCCATTTGGCATGAAGCGGAATGCGCCATCAACGCCAATGAAGCCTTGCGGATCGGTAAGCTGGGAAACGGGGAATTTAGTCCCCGGACGCCAGTCACGTGCCACCCGGGCGATCAAAAGCACCGAATCATAACCAAGGCTGGAAAGGCGCAGCGGTGTTTTGGCGAACCGTGCCCGATATTTTGTGGCATATTGCGCATAGAGCGTGTCAGAAACGCTGGCAAACCAGCCGCCATACATGGCCGGGTTGCCCGCCAATGATCCATCGATATTCCACAAATCGGTGCCGAGAATTTTTGTATTGCGCATCCCGTTCCGGCGAAGCGCCGGCACCAATACAACGCCCGCACGGCCACTATCGGCAATCAGGACAGCATCAATCTGACCCAATTGTGCCAACCGGCGCGCAGCTGCATCCGCAGACGCTGCCGTTCCATTAGATTCTTCGATGGCAACAAGCGTACCGCCTGCGCTGCGTACTGCAGAGGTCAGGTTCGATTGCGCGCGCTGGCCGTAGACATTTGTCGAAACAACGCCTGCAAAGCGGTTATACCCTTGCGAACGGGCGTATTGGACAACGCGGTCGATGGATTGATTGGGCAAATGGCCAAGCAAGAATACATTTTGCCCGGCAACACCGACATCGTTGGAAAAGCTGACGATGGGCACAGCTGCGGTGCGCGCGACTGCGGCGGCCTCAACAACATCGTCGCCACGCAACGGGCCCAATATGACCTTGTTTC
>CALDKP010000096.1 GCA_937898535.1 uncultured Sphingomonadales bacterium
TCCCTACACGACGCTCTTCCGATCTTCCAAAAGCGAACGACGCTTGTTGACCATCTGAAGAAGACCACGACGCGAATGATTGTCCTTGTGGTGGTCTTTAAAGTGGCTGGTCAGCGTATTGATACGGTCAGTCAGGATTGCAACCTGCACTTCTGGTGATCCGGTATCATTTGGCTCGCGTGCGTGCTCTTTGATGACCTGTGCTTTACGTTCTGCAGTAATTGACATATTTTTCCTTCGAACATCATAGAGTTAGGTTAAAGCCACGGACGGTTTTCAAAGCACCGTCGATGTTCTCCACCAGTGCAATAGGCCGCAAATCTGCGTCCCTCGCCCAATGTAGCCCATCTTTCATGGCAATCCCGGTCAAGACGCGCCCCTGTTGGATCGCCCTTGCCTGTTCCGGGGAGAGATCAAGAGCCGGGATGTCGACCAGCCCTGCCTCTATCGGCAAGATAATGTCTTCTTGGGCTGCCCCTTGGCCGAATGCATTGAGTTTGTCCAGCGAAATCGCGCCATTCAGGGCGAACGGCCCCGCACGCACGCGGCGCAGCATAGAGACATGGCCGACGGTCCCCAAAGCATAGGCAATATCCCGCGCCAAGCTGCGGATGTACGTACCTTTGGAAACGTCGGCGGTCAGGGTGATGGATTTTAGGAGGGCGTCACCCTGAACTTGTTTCAGGGTCTTACTTTCATCCTGCTCGAAGTAAGATGCTGAAACAAGTTCAGCATGACAGATGGTCAGTTGATATACCGTCACGGCCCGCGACTTCATCTCAACCACTTCCCCAGCCCGCGCCAGATCATAAGCGCGCTTGCCATCGATTTTGATCGCGGAATAAGCCGGCGGAATCTGCTCAATTGGCCCTGTGAACTGCGCGAGTGCTTGCTGCACCTGTTCCAACGTGGGCCGCACGTCCGAAGTTCCAACAACCTCGCCCTCGGCATCTAGGCCGCTGGTCTCTGTTCCAAAGCAGATGGTAAAATCATAGGTCTTGGACGCATCGAGCATCCGGCCACATAATTTGGTCGCCTCACCCAATGCGATAGGAAGAACACCGGTGGCAAGCGGATCAAGCGTGCCGCCATGCCCAACCTTGACCTTCCCAAAGCCGGCAGAACGCAAGTTGCGCTTTACCGCTGCAACGGCCTGCGTTGAACCCAGACCAAGCGGTTTATCGAGGATGATCCAGCCATGCATGCCCGCCCTTTAGGGCGCGGTGTAGCATCAAGTCAATTTGAAGGCGCCGCAGCATCCTTGCCTGCGGCCAATATCTGCTTGCGGAGCTTTAGGCGCTCTTTGCGCGGCAAAGGCTTATTGGCGGTCACAAGGCTGGCCAATTGGCATTTGTCGCCAGCCACGATGAGTGTGCTGAATTTGTCGAAAGTCGCCGAACCGCGCGTATCAAACCCAATCGCTTGCGCGAAATCAAGTTCCTGACATCCGCCATGCAACTCCGCATAATACCAGCGCCGTTGCCGGTCCTCCAGCCATAGGCCGTCATTGCCATCGGCTTCGAAATTGCGGATCGCGCCTTGGTTTGGAAAATTGATCTTGGTTTCCACGCCGACTTCGGGCCACACATAGGGCTCCGGCCTTTTTGAGTGCGCGGGCGCCGCAATAGCGGATGCAACCAACAATGAGAGCATGGTTTTTTTCATCATAGGCCAGACGATATGCCTTTCTTGATGAACGGCAAATGAAAAGTCAGCCTAAGCCGCGCGCCTCGTTAAAATGCTTGCGGCACATCGCGACGTAACGATCGTCGCCGCCGATTTCGGTCTGTGCGCCATCAACAACGGCTTTGCCGGTCTCATCAACGCGCAAATTCATCGTCGCTTTACGGCCGCAGTCACACACGCCTTTTAATTCAACCAAGCTGTCCGCGATACCAAGCAATGCAGCGGAGCCGGGGAAAAGTTCGCCCTGAAAATCCGTGCGCAAGCCATAGCAAACCACTGGAATACCGGCCTTGTCAGCTAAGCTTGCAGCCTGCCAAACCTGCTCTTTGGTCAAAAACTGCGCTTCGTCTATCAACACGCACGCGAGCGGTGTCTCTGCATGCTTATTGAGGACAGCGTTTTCGATGTCCGTGTCGCTTTCAAAGCGGCTGGCATCACCAGCGAGGCCAATGCGCGAGCTGATGGCGCCAAAACCCGGGCGGTCATCAATAGCGGCGGTCCATAGCATCACCTGCATACCGCGCTCGCCATAATTGAACGCCGCCTGCAGCAATGTCGTCGATTTGCCAGCGTTCATCGACGCGTAATAGAAATATAGCTTGGCCATTATTCTGCGTCGCCGCCGTCCGCGTTATCGGTCAAATCTTGTTGCACCTTGGGCTGTGCCAATAAGCCTTCAATATGTGTGGCTTGGTCGAAGCTATCGTCTGCCAGAAATTTCAGCTTTGCCGCATATTTCATGCTCACCCGCGAGGCGACTTCCTTTTGGAAAAACGCCGTATTGGTGCGCAGTGCCTTCAGCACCTTTTCTTCATTTGCCCCCAACAGCGGCTTAATGAATGCCGTTGCATGGCGCAAATCTGGTGACATGCGCACTTCGGTCACGCTGACGCTGTGGCTGTTAAGCACATCATCGTGCACTTCGCCACGCGCGAGCAGTTCCGACAATATGTGCCGGAATTGTTCGCCTACGCGCAGCAACCGCACGGAACGGCCCTCGGTACCAGTGTCGTTATGTTTAGCCATTATCCGTACGCCATAATCCGAGCACTCGATGTTGAACGCGCAAGCAATTCCCCATTCTCATCAAATAATTCAGCCTCGAGGAAAGCAATAGACCGACCGCGACTGACGACGCGACCTTTGCCGATCACGCGCCCAGGCATCACAGGCTTCAAGAAACTGACCGTAAGATCAATCGACGCTGGAACCTCTTTGCCGCCAGTCAAGCAAACCAATGCGGGGCCCATTGTGTCATCAAGCATCGCCGCAACAAAGCCACCTTGAACGGTCCCGCGCGGATTGAGCATTTGCGCGGTGGGATGAAACGCGATTTCGATTCGCCCTTCGTCCGGATATTCCGCGATCAGCTCCCAGCCTAATAAAACCGCGCACGGCGGGGGTGGAAAATTTGCGAAGAAACTCTCAGCCATCAATCAACACATTCACAACGTCCGTTCACGTTCCTCGACTTCAAAGACCTCGAGCATATCGCCTGCCTTGGCGTCGTTGGTATCCGCCAACACGACACCACATTCGAGACCAGCACGAACTTCGTCGATATTGTCCTTGAACCGGCGGAGCGAGGCAATCGTGGTTTTCGACACGATGACGTCTTCGCGGGTAAGACGTGCATGAAGGCCCTTTTTGATGATGCCTTCGGTGACCAGCAAACCAGCGGCCTTGTCGCGCTTGCCGGACTTGAACACGTCCTTGACCTCTGCACGTCCGACGACGGTTTCGATGATTTCCGGACCAAGCTCGCCCGCCATTTCCTTGGCGATGTCAGCGGTCAGGTGATAAATCACATCGAAATATTTCAAGCGGACGCGGTCACGCTTCGCAAGCGCCGCAGCCTTGCTGTTCGGACGCACGTTAAAGCCAATCAGCGGCGCATTGGACGCGGCAGCAAGCAGCATATCCGATTCCGTGATACCGCCAACGCCAGCCAACAGAACGCGTACCTTGATCTCGTCTGTGGAGATATTGTTGAGCGCAGTGACAATTGCTTCGACCGAACCCTGCACATCGCCCTTGATGACGACAGGATATTCCTTCGCACGCGTCGCGGACAAATTATCAAACAGGTTTTCAAGATTTGGCGTGACTTGCGCCGTACGCACCTTCGTTGACTGTTCCTTACGGTACAGGGCAACTTCGCGGGCACGCGCTTCGTTTTCCACGACGGTCAAGACGTCACCAGCAGATGGCACACCCGTCAGGCCGAGCACTTCGACCGGCGTTGCCGGGCCTGCTTCGGGCACCTGCTGACCCTTGTCATTAATCAACGCGCGGACCTTGCCGCTTTCTGCGCCAACAACAAAGATGTCGCCACGCTTCAACGTGCCGCGCTTTACCAGCACGGTCGCAACAGCGCCGCGGCCCTTATCAAGCTGTGCTTCAACCACAACGGCTTCCGCCGCGCGATCAGGGTTGGACTTGAGCTCCATGACTTCAGCCTGAAGCGCCAACTTGTCGAGCAAATCGTCCAAGCCAGTCTTCTTCAATGCGGAAACTTCCACATCCTGAACATCGCCGCCCATCGCTTCAACAACGACTTCATGCTCAAGCAGACGCTCACGCACCTTTTGTGGGTTGGCGCCTTCCTTGTCGATCTTGTTGATCGCAACAATCATCGGCACATTGGCTGCCTTGGCATGCTTAATGGCTTCAATCGTCTGCGGCATAAGGCCGTCATCAGCTGCAACCACCAGAATGACGATATCGGTAACAGACGCACCGCGTTGGCGCATTTGCGTGAACGCTTCATGGCCCGGTGTATCGAGGAAGGTGATGAGCGAGCCATCCTTTGTCTTCACTTGATACGCACCGATGTGCTGCGTAATGCCGCCAGCTTCACCCGAAACGACATTTGCGCCGCGCAAGGCGTCAAGCAGCGACGTCTTACCATGGTCGACATGGCCCATGACCGTCACGACAGGAGGACGCGCCTTCAGCGTTTCTGGGGCATCAACATCTTCGTCATGAACGATGTCGACGTCAGCGTCGGAAACGCGGGTGATGTTGTGGCCAAACTCTTCAACGAGCAATTCCGCCGTATCTTGGTCGATGGTCTCGTTGATGGTGACGGGCATGCCCATTTTGAACAGTGCCTTGACCAGGTCACTGCCCTTTTCCGCCATACGGTTGGCCAGTTCCTGAACGGTAATTGTTTCAGGGACTACGACGTCACGGGTCTGCTTAACTTGGGCCTGACGGTTACCACCGCCATGCAAACGCTTTTCCTTTTCACGCGCACGCTTCAGCGCAGCGAGGGAACGCGCACGCGCACCATCATCGCCCTCAAGTGCGCGGGTGACGGTGAGTTTGCCCGACTGGCGGCGATCGTCCGCTGCTCCACGCGTTGGACGATGCGGAGCCTTTTTGACTTCTTCACGCTCCCGCTCAGGGCGTTTCGGCGCTTCAACGGGTGTAAAGCGACGCGGCGCAGGTGCTGCGGCATCCTGGCTGGCTTCTTCAGCGACAGGTTTAGATGCTTCAGGCTCGGCTGGCGCTGCAGCAGCTGGCGGCGGTGGCGGGGCGGCGGCTTCCTCACGATTGGCTTGCGCGCGTTGGCGCTCCTCTTCGGCGCGCTGTGCGCGTTGCTCGGCTTCCCGGCGGCTGCTTTCTTCCAGCATGGCCAAACGCGCTTCTTCGGCTTCGCGAAGCAGCTTTGCCTGACGCTCTTGACGGCTAAGCATGTCATTGCCTGTTGGACGCGGCGCTGGTGCAGCCGGAGCCGGCGCAGGGGCAGCCGCTACAGGCGCAGCGGGTGGTGGCGGAGGTGGTGGTGGCGCGGCTACTTCAGCCTCAGGCGCGTAACCGGGCTTACCGACAAGCTTCTTGCGCTTAACCTCGACAACAACTTTATTTGTGCGGCCATGGCTAAAGGTCTGTTTGACTTCACCGGACTCGAGCGAGCGGCTCAAAGTGAGCGGCTTGCGCGTTAATGTCGGTTTATTGTTGGTATCATCACTCATCGAAACAGAACCCGTCCTTACTCAGTCAATTGCGGAGACGTCAGAAATATGGCCCCGCACGTCCGCAACCGAAGCTGCGGAATCGAGGGGCGCATTACTGCATCCTTTGAAATTTAGCCAGCGTCCAAGATGATGCATCACCCTATCTGCCGCTTTTTGGTCAATCAATGCGACGTGAACGGCATTTGACCGTCCAAGCGCTCCAGACAATGCGTCACGGTCGACGGGCAGCTTCAGGCCACCCTTGCCCGTCCCTTCGGCATCTTCACCAACGCGCCAAGCCTGGTCGCGCTTGCCACTGCCGTCGGCGCTGGCGTCGGCAGCATGCAAAAGCAAACGGACCTGTCCGCTGCGTGATGCAGAATCGATCTTCTCGGCACCCAAGATAAGGTGCCCTGCCCGCGCTTCCAACCCAAGCCGGTCAAGAAAAGCCTTTTCAAGGCCGCGGTCAATGCGCCCGCTCAGGTCATCAATGATGTCAATCTTATCGGTTTTGAAGGCGCGGCGCAGCAATCCGGCAAGCTTGCCCTTTTCCTGTGCCTTTGTCAGTTCTTCGCCGGATACGCCAATCCACGCGCCACGGCCCGGGGCCTTGGCAAACAGATCAGGCGCGATGCTACCATCGGGGCCGAGGGCAAGCCGGATGAGCTGGGCACGAGTCCCATGCTCACCTGACAATATGCACTTCCTTATTGGGGAGTGTCGGTTCTCATTGGGAGTCGTCCGCTGCAACCGCGTCCTCCTCTATGATATCCGAAGCTGGCGCGCTGTCTTCGTCGTCGAACCAGTGTGCACGTGCCGCCATGATGATTTCATTGCCCTGTTCTTCGGACAATCCGAACACCGCCAAGACGCCAGCCTTATCTTCCGTACGATTGCGACGCATTTCGCGATCGCTACGTTCGTTGCGGCGCGGCTCACGTGCCTTTTGGATCAGTTCGTCGGTCGCCAAGTCAGCGAGATCATCAAGTGTCTTGATGCCAGCCTTACCCAGCACAACGAGCATCGCTTCCGTCAGAACAGGAAGTTCCGCCAGTGCGTCTTCAACGCCCAATTCGCGGCGTTCGGTCCGGTTGGCTTCCTCACGGCGATCCAGCGCTTCTTGTGCGCGGCTCTGAAGCTCTGCCGCCAGACCTTCGTCAAAGCCTTCGATGGCAGCGATTTCCGACGGATCGACATAAGCAACTTCTTCAAGTTCGCTAAAGCCTTCAGCGACAAGAAGCTGTGCCAAGGTTTCGTCCACATCCAGCTCTTGCTGGAACATTTCGGAGCGCTCGACGAATTCTTTCTGACGCTTTTCGCTCGATTCCGCTTCGGTCATGATGTCGATGCCACGGCCGGTCAGCTGCGAAGCCAAGCGGACGTTCTGGCCACGACGGCCAATGGCAAGGCTCAACTGATCGTCAGGAACGACAACTTCGATGCGGCCTTCTTCCTCGTCGATGACAACGCGGCTTACGGTCGCAGGCTGCAGCGCGTTCACGATGAACGTCGCGGTATCTTCCGACCATGGAATGATGTCGATTTTCTCGCCCTGCATTTCCTGAACGACGGCCTGAACGCGGCTACCCTTCATACCGACGCATGCGCCGACGGGATCGATGCTGCTGTCGTGGCTGATAACACCAATTTTGGCGCGGCTGCCGGGGTCACGAGCGGCGGCCTTGATTTCGATGACGCCGTCGTAAATTTCAGGGACTTCCTGCGCAAACAGCTTCTTCATAAAGAGATCGGAAGAGCGTCGTGT
>CALDKP010000097.1 GCA_937898535.1 uncultured Sphingomonadales bacterium
GATCTACACAGGCGAAGACACTCTTTCCCTACACGACGCTCTTCCGATCTATCCACGCCCTGATTATATTCGGCGAGATTGACAGGATTTGCAGGCTGAATAGTGGATATTGCATGCTTATACACCAGCTGCGTCGTACCGTCGCGTTCGAGCAAAACCGAAAACAGGTCATAAGCCACAATACCGCCCTGAAGCATCACACCATTGACAAGGAACGTCGTGACAGGTTCATTCTTGTCGCACATAGCATGCAAGAAAACATCCTGCAGCATACCTGCACGGTGGCTTATACGGCTCATCATGTCATCGAACACCGACCGATCGGGCGAGACAGATGGCATAATCGTGGAAATGCTGTGCTTATAGACCAGCTGGGACATGCCATCGCGGCGCAATAGCACGGAGAAGTTGTCAAACCAGGTGACGACGCCCTGAAGCTTCACACCTTTGACCAGAAACATGGTCACCGGCGTTTTTGATTTTCTGAGGGAGTTCAGAAACAGATCTTGCAGTCCGTTATTCTTTTCAGTCATTATTATTATCCGATTATATTTTTGTTATGCTCGGCTTAACGGGAGACCCTGAAAGGGTATGAGCAGAGGCAATGCCGCATATACACGAGGACGGCCGCCTGCGCAATTGGTGTCATGCGTCGCTATCTTCTCCAACCTCTAGACCGTTTTTCCTTACGGAAATGCCAAGTAGTTTTAGCTTGCGATGCAGTGCAGAACGCTCCATCCCGACAAAGGCCGCAGTCTTTGAAATATTGCCGGAAAACCGCTTAATCTGAACGCGCAGATATTCGCGTTCAAACGCTTCGCGCGCCTCACGCAAGGGCGCGCCCATCAACGACGTGACATTATGCTCCGTGCCTTCATAGCTGTTGATGATTTCCGACGGCAGCATATCCGCGTCAATCATATGTATCCGGTTTGCGGGCGCCAATATGATCGTCCGCTCTATGATATTCCGCAACTGGCGTACATTTCCCGGCCACTCACACGCCTGCAATGCAGCCATGGCGTCATCGGAAAAATACGGCGGTGAAATGCGATGTTCCGATGCAAACCGCGCCGCATAATGATTGGCGAGATCCGGAATATCCTCCCGACGACCAGATAATGGCGGAATTTCAACGGGCACAACATTTAAGCGATAGAAGAGATCCTCACGAAAGCGCCCTTCGGCAATCTCAATCGCCAAATCACGCGCAGTGGCCGAGACAAAGCGAACATCGACACGAATTTGCCGGTCGCCCCCTACCCGCACAAAGCTTTGGTCGGTTAAAACACGCAAAATCTTGCCCTGCGTGGTCCACGGCATGTCCGCAACTTCGTCGAGAAACAACGTGCCGCCATGCGCTTTTTCCAACATGCCGGCCTGCACAAGCCGGCCATCTTTTTCGATACCGAACAGCTCTTCATCAAAGCGTTCGGGGGATAGGCGGGCGGCGCTCACCGAGACAAAGGCGGAGTCTGAACGCGGGCTCCAGCTATGGAGCAAGCGGGCAGCAACCTCTTTGCCAACGCCAGCGGGGCCAGTGATCAGCATCCGGCTACCCGTGCCTGCAACTTTCTTCAGTGTGGCGCGCACCGCGTTGATGGCGGCGGATGATCCGGTGAGTTCCTCCGAATGCCCTACCCGCGCCTTTAGCGCCGCGTTTTCAGCGCGAAGGCGTTCAGTCTCGGTCGCTTTCGAAACCAAGTGCAAAAGCTTGCTGGCTTCGAATGGCTTTTCGATAAAGTCCGCCGCGCCATGACCAATGGCGGCAACCGCGGTGTCGATATTGCCATGCCCCGAAAAGACGATAACGGGGATCTGTGGGTCGCGCATCTTTATAGCGCGCAGCAACTCAATACCATCCATGGACGACCCGCGCAGCCACACGTCCAGAAGGATAAGTGATGGCAACCGCTCGTCCAGTGCGGCCAATGCCTCATCGGCCGAGGCGGCGGTTCTCGTGCCATATCCTTCGTCATCAAGGACGCCGGAGACCAAGTCCCGAATGTCTTGCTCGTCGTCTACAATCAATATGTCGAGTGCCATGTTAGCCTATAACCTCATCTGAATTGACTGCTGGCGGGGCCGCGTTCAACTTCCCTACCCGCAATGCCACGATTTCCGGATTGAACTTCAACGTCACAACCGCACCTTCTGGTTGGTTATCCGACAGAGAAATCTCTCCAAAATGCTCTTCAATAATCTTCTTAACGATAGCGAGGCCAAGCCCGGAGCCCGTTGCCCGGTTGGTGATATAGGGTTCCATGATGCGCTGACGATCCGACGGCAGGCCAATGCCATTATCAGCAATCCGGATGATTAAACCATCATCCTCAACAATCAGATCGACAACTATCGCGCCATCAACTTCGACCGTTTTCTTTTTCTCTTCAATCGATTCAACCGCATTTTTCAGAATGTTCGTTATCGCCTGCCCCAATTGTCGGCGGTCGGAGATCAAAGTCGGGAATGGGCCATCCTGATTATAGGTGAAGCGGATGTCTGGGTGCGCCACCTCAAACAAGAATATTGCATGCCCCACAATGTCATGCACATTCTCTGCCCGGAACAAAGGCTTTGGCATCCGCGCGAAGGACGAGAATTCATCGACAATGTTTCGCAAGTCCCCGACTTGGCGCACGATGGTGCTGGTCAGCTGCGTGAATATCGCTTCATCTTGGGCAATGTGCTTGCCAAAGCGACGCTGAAGACGCTCTGCCGCCAATTGGATTGGCGTCAGCGGGTTTTTGATTTCGTGCGCGATCCGGCGGGCGACATCGGACCATGCCGCGCGACGTTGATCGGCAAGCTGCTGGCTTATGTCTTCAAAGGTGACCACACTGCCCTGCTCGCGTGGAGACACCGTGACGGCGACCGTCAGCGGCTTTGGTCCATCGCCAAGCTGCACGACACCGCGTGGGCTTTCAATAGCCAAAGCGGCGAGCGCGGGCGCAACCACTTCAAACTTTTGGCCAACGATAGTATCGGATTCATGCTTCAGCAGTTTTTCCGCGGTGGAATTCGCCAGCTGGACCACGCCATTGCCATCGACTGAAACCACACCTGCCGATACCGATTCCAGCACGGCCTCGATAAACAAACGCCGCTCACCCAACTGATGATTGGTGGCGAGCAATGCGCCCGTTTGCTGCTGTAGTCGCTCGGTCATGCGGTTGAACGATTGCGAAAGGAAACCAACTTCATCATCGCGAAACTGATCTTCAGTGACCCGAGCGGAAAGGTCGCCGTCCGCAATTCTTTGTGCGGCATCCACCAGATTGTTGACCGGCCTTACCAATCGGTCCGCGACGCGCAGGGCAATCCAAAGCGTGATGCCAATAATCATCAGCGACACAAAATAGAGCGCAAGGTTGAACTGGATTTGCAACGCCCGCGAACGCGCAACCATTTTGTCATAGTCTTTCAGGACTGACTGGGCTTTTTCGCCGAGCGCGAATGAAGGCACGGACAACGCCCGGCTAGTATAAAGATAACTGCGGGGTGCATCGAACAAGACCGTAACTGCTTCAATCCGGTCTGCACGATTGGCGATAACAACGCCCTCGCCTGCGTTTAACTTGGCGAGTATATCACGTGCGATCCAGTCTTGCTTTCGGTCGTCATTTTCAGTTGCGACCGCTTCAGTCCGCTGAACACCGTCTGCGCCAACTGAAACAATCGCGGACTCGCTTAATCTGCGCCTGAAGACCTGTTCCAGATAATAGCTCAGGAAAGCGGGATCGTCTGGATTGGTCTGGCCCAAAGCGTTTCTGAAATCCCCCGCCATAGTAAGGGTTTCGTCGCCGACATCCTTGGCATTTACTTCATAATAGCCCTTGGCGAGCTCACCCGCATTTTCGAGCATGCCGCGTGCCGAACCCGAGAACCAGAATTGCACACCGCTTTGGAAAAGCAATGAGGCAAAGATAACCAACAGGACGGTCGGAACGGCCGTAATCGCCGAAAATATTCCCACCAAACGGACGTGGAGCAATTGCTTGCTGCCGATGTTGCTATTCTCTGCCCGCTTGAGCGCCACGCGCCGCCCGAACAGAACCAGAAGCAATGTTGCTGGCAATAGGTTGCTCACCAACATAGTTGCAGAGGCAGCCGGTGCCAAAGGCTCCGACTGCGGCCCTTGGTCGATGAGCAATATCGCTGTCACAACGCCGGCAACGACGAGCATTACCCCACTGGCGATTTCCAGAAATTTGATCGATTGGCTGTTGCCCAGCAGGTCGGCAAGCCATTCAAAAAGACGACGAACAGCGGAAGGTGAACCTGTATCCTCCGCTAATCCGATTGTTGCCATAAAGACACTGTGGCACTCATTGCGTTACCTGAAAAGCACAAAATTGCCCTTCAAACGCTATATATCTTGGTGAAACACCGTTCTAACGCCCCCCGGCGGGACCAATCCCATAATCGGTCAGTTTTTTGCGCAGCGTGTTGCGGTTGATACCAAGCAAGGCTGCGGCCTTAAGCTGGTTGCCTTTGACTTGCTTCATCACATGCTGGAGCAACGGAATTTCAAACTGGGCCAAAGCGCGCGGATATAGCTTCTCGCGGAGATTCCCACGTTGCCTCTGGTCACGCAGGAATTGCGCAACAGCGGCTTCGAAGCTTGCGCCTTGGATCGGCGGGTCAACATCATGCGCAGGCTCCACAAACTGGTGGATCGTGCCTTCTGTGATCGTATCTTCCCGGCACAACAATGCCAGGCGATAAATAAGGTTCTTCAGCTCGCGGATATTTCCGCGCCAGGGCATTGCCATCAATTGCCCAACCGCCCCATCGTCGATTTTGCGCATGGGCAGACCGTCCTTTGCCGCCATCATCAAAAAATGTTGGGCCAGCAAGCCGATGTCTTCGGTGCGGTCGCGCAGCGGTGGCATCTCAATGGGCACGACGTTCAGGCGGTAGAACAGATCCTCCCGAAACCCGCCCTTTTCGATCAAGGCGGCCAGGTTCTGGTTTGTCGCCGCGACGATGCGGACATCAAGGCGGATACTCGCTTTTCCGCCAATCCGGCTGATGACACCGCTTTGCAGCGCACGCAAAAGGCGGGTCTGTGCGTGCATTGGCATGTCGCCAATTTCATCGAGGAATAATGTGCCGCCTTGGGCCTGTTCAAACCGACCGATGGATTGGCCAACGGCTCCGGTAAACGCGCCTTTTTCGTGACCGAACAGCTCCGCCTCAATCAATTCGCTCGGGATCGCCGCCATGTTGACCGCGACAAATGGCCCGGTTTTGCGGTGCCCCAGATTGTGGATCGCTTCGGCCACCAGTTCCTTGCCCGTCCCGCTTTCGCCGGTGATGAAGACGGTCGCCATCGACCGTGCGACGGAATTGATCGTACCGTGGATGCGCTTCATCGCCTCAGACGAGCCGATGAAACCCGAGCCTTCGGCAACCTGCCCGGCGCCTATATGCCCGCCATTCTGGGCATGCTGCAATTGCTGCAGCAGACCGAAATGAGCGAGCGGCAGTGCGATTATGTGGCCAAAGCCCATGCCGCAGCGCTGAAGCAGGGCGCGGCGGGAAAGGGTCAAGCCGCCTCAAACCCGATGCGGCGGCGCAGGAATTGGGTGGCGCGGTCAGACACCGCGCGCGCATCGCCCCCCGCATGCGCCAGCGCCACCTCCACCCGGCGCGCGGGCAGCAGCTCGCCCGCCCGCTCGGCCCATTCCACCGCCGTC
>CALDKP010000098.1 GCA_937898535.1 uncultured Sphingomonadales bacterium
GCCGACGCTAGTATGCCGGTATCGGGGTCGGCAACAAGGTCTTCACGCCAGTCGATGGCGAGTTCCACCCAGTCCGTGCCATGGCCAACATATTCCATGTCGAGAAACCCGCCATGGCCAAATTTGCCCATCATCTTGTTCACAAGGGCAGGATCAAATTCAGTGCCTTTTGGCACGATGCTGCCCAAATCGGGTTTGCCGAACGTCATTTATTTACTCTCTAAGGTTGGCCGCAATTGCGGCGTAACACGTGCTTTTGAAAGCTGATCATAGGCATATCCAACCTTCAATACAGCATGGTCATGCCATTTTGGCCCGATGAAGCTTAAACCGACCGGCAGGCCGGCAGACAGACCCATGGGCACCGTCAAATGCGGAAAGCCGGCAACGGCTGGCAATTGGCTTGCGCTTGGTCCCGTAAAGGCGTCGCCTTTGCCAAGCGTAGACAGCCATGCCGGACCGTTGGTCTGGGCGATGATGACATCAACTTTTTCATGGGCAAAAAACTGATTGAGTGCGCCCGAGGCGAGACCGCGTGACGTTGCCAGTGCTTGCACATAGGCGGGATCGTCTAACCCATTTTCCTTATCGGCGGTTTCAAATATGTCTTGCCCAAAATGCTGCAATTCCGTGTCGGCATTGGCCTTGTTGAAGGCAATGACATCGGCCAGCGTTTTATGCGGGACGAGGCCTTCGGGCAGGCCTTGCAAATAGCTGGCAAGGTCCGCCTTTAATTCCGTCATCAAAACCTTGAATTCGCCTTGGCCGATTTTCTGGCGGTCAATTTTGCTGCCATCCAGCAGGACGACTTCAGCGCCGCCCGCCTTCAATGTGGCAAGAGCCGCATCAAACAAGGCGGCGTCAACATTGGGGGCACGCAGGACGCCAATGCGCATGCCCTTTAGCCCATCGACAGAAAGACCCTTGCTGTAATCGCCGCGCCATCTGTCTGCATCGGCGGTTGCAGCGTCCTGAGGGTCGGAGCCTGCCATTGCCGTGAGCATGATGGCCGCATCACGGACCGAACGTGTCATGGGGCCTGCGGTGTCCTGGCTGTGGCTGATCGGCACGATATAGCGCCGCGAGACGAGACCGACGGTGGGTTTGAACCCGACCACGCCGTTGACGCCAGCGGGGCAGGTAATCGACCCATCGGTCTCCGTGCCAATGCTGCCTGCGGCAAGGCCCGCAGCGGTTGCGGAACCACTGCCGCTGGACGAGCCGCAGCTGTTCCGGTCAAGCGCGTGTGGGTTCTTTGTTAGGCCGCCCACAGCGCTCCATCCGCTTGTGGAGTTATCCGACCGGATATTGGCCCATTCGCTCAAATTGGTTTTTCCAAGAATGACCGCGCCCGCCGCGCGCAGCCGCGCAATCAACGGTGCATCACGATTGGTGATATTGCCAGCTAAGGCTAATGATCCCGCGGTCGTCGCAATGGGTCCGGCCACTTCGACATTGTCCTTCACCAACACCGGAATGCCATGCATTGGTCCGCGATATGTGCCGGCGCGCAGTTCCGCATCCATCGCGCGGGCTTGCGCTATCGCATCGGGGAAGGTGGCGATGACCGCATTGAGCATGGGGCCGCTGTCATCCACCGCTGCAATGCGCGCCAGATAGGCTGCCGTAATCGCTTCGCTGTTCAACGCGCCATTATCAATGCCATCGGCCAATTGCGACAGGTCCAAAGTTTCGATGGGGCCAGCCTTGGCAAGATTGGCGGCTGCCTGTTCGGTTGACGGCGGCGTTGCGACCATTGCGGACACCGGCGATGCAAAAGTGACGCAGCTTACAATGAGGGCAATTTTAAACTTCACGTCGCGTCTCCCTTGGCCAGTTCGGCGCCCCGGTCACGTGCGGCGCGCAACGTTTCGGTCATCAGTATGTTCAACGCCGCACCTGAATCCAGCACGGCGAGCCCTGCAGCTGTGGTGCCGCCCGGACTGGTCACGCGCCGCGCCAGATCAGTTGGCGTTTCCGGCGCGGTCGCGGCCAAGATCGCTGCGCCTTCAGTCATCGCCAGCGCCAATTGTGCGGCAACATCAAGCGGCAATCCGGCGGCTTCACCACCTTGGGCCAGCGCATCAATAAAGCGATAGACGAACGCTGGCCCAGACCCGGCAAGCGCCGTTACGGCGTCCATATGCGCTTCTTCGTCGATCCAGATGACCGCACCCAGCGGTGACAGTAACGATGCCATCTCTGCCCGTTGCTGCGCGTCGTCATGTGGCGCAAAAACACCGAGCGGTGATTTGCCAATCGCGGCGGCAAGATTGGGCATTAGCCGGATGACGCGCGCATCCGGAAAACATGCGGACAGCGTGTCGGTCGTGGTTCCGGCCAGTATGGATATCAATGTCGCCCCGGGGGTCAGGATCCGTTTTATTTCTGGCGCCAGTGCGGTCAAAAGCTGCGGCTTGATGCCCAATATGACGACATCAAAGCTCGTGTCCAACGCCGCGGACGACCGATGGACATGGACGCCCTCTGGCAGGTTTTCTGCAACCGGATCGATGATGTGGAATGTGGCGGGTGCGACATCGGCAGCAAGCCAGCCGCGCAGCATCGCGCCCCCCATATTACCACAGCCGTAAAAGCAAATTTTAGAGGGGAAAGCGGACACAATGAAGACCTTGCGACTATTTACGCTGTCGTCATGCCCTATCCTTGCGCCAACGGCAACCGCAGGAACAAGGACAAGCCTTCGGGCGGTGCCGCCGGTGGCGCACTTGCGTGCCGAACGGCGTCGGCGCGCGCGCGATTGAGGATGGCGGCTGGCACGCCGGGATCATGAAACACATTGTCCGCTTCGCCAAGCAGCCGCGCGGTGCGCAGCGTAAGGTCATCGGGATCGGCGGAGAGCAGTGCAATCTCAATCAAACGGTCGCCCTTTGGATTTTCGGCCTGTATGATCCAATTGTCGACCGTCGCTTCGTCATGCGTGCCGAACGGGTCAAGCATGCCACCGGCGGCGAAACCCTGATCCAATGCACGTCGGCGCTCCGCCCCTTCGGACCAACGCGCGCGGATTTTGCTGCGCGCGCCGGAAATGGCCTCGGCCAGCGGACCCAATGTTTCAGGCAGCAATGTTTCGATACGTTGACGAATGGCCTTGGCCATGCCCGCCGATGCACCGCCGGTGCCGACTGCAATCAACACCGGGGTCCGGTCGACAATCGCCGGTGTCGTAAAATCACAAATTTCGGGGCGGTCGACGACGTTGACCAGCAATCCGCGGGCTTTCAATGCGTCAGCAGCGATGCGGGCTTCATCTTCTTCGGCGATGGCGACGAAGGCAATCCGTGCTGCGCGATCGGCGGCGTCAACGCAGATGCCGCCCGCGCGTTCAATCAACCGCCGTTTCGCATCCGCCATTTCGCCTTCACCAACCAAAATGACATTTCGGCCCTTCAGATTTACGAAAATTGGGAGCTGGTCCAAAGCTTTATCCTTATTTCAGCCAGTCAGGCACATGCTCGGCAGCCAAAATCGTCTCGGGCGAAATGCGTTCCGCAACCACCGCGAATTTATCGCCGTCGACGAGCACTTCGGGGACGAGACCGCGGCTGTTATAGGTGCTTGCCATCGTCGCGCCATAAGCGCCAGCTGTGCGGAATACGCCAAGGTCATTGGCCTCCACAACATCGATTTCGCGGCCCATGGCAAAGGTATCGCCGGTTTCACATACGGGGCCGACAATGTTGGCGGTCATTTTGCGCCCATTTGGTTCCACCGCGTCAAAATCATGCCACGCGTCATACAGCGCTGGCCGGGCGAGGTCATTCATCGCGGCATCGACAATGGCAAAGGGTGCATTGCCCGATCCGGGCTTCACGCGAATAACGCGCGTCAGCAGGACGCCAGCATTTCCGGCGATGACACGGCCGGGTTCGAACATCAAACGCACGCCCCAGTCCTTGGTCACCCGCGCAACCATCGCGCCATATTCGGCGGGCTCAGGCGGATTGTCACCGTCGCGATAGCGCACGCCAAGGCCGCCGCCCAAGTCAACATGGGTGATTTTGTGGCCGTGATCGCGCAGTTCCTCAATCAGGACGCCGACTTTTGTAAACGCTGTCTCCAACGGCTCAAGGCTGGTCAACTGGCTGCCGATATGCAGCGCCACGCCGCGCATATTCAGACCGGGCAAAGCATTTAAGCGGCCATAAATTTCCGGGGCACGGTGAATGCCCACGCCAAATTTATTATCGGCTTTCCCCGTTGAAATCTTGCCATGTGTTCCGGCGTCAACATCGGGATTGATGCGCAGCACGGCGTTCGCTTGATAGTTCAACGCGTTCGCAAGCGTCGCAAGCTCGCGGCCTTCTTCTTCAGACTCGATATTGAATTGCCCAATACCCGCCTTCAACGCGCGGACGATTTCTTCGGCTGTCTTGCCAACGCCCGAAAACACAATGTCTTCTGGCGCCATGCCAGCGGCCAGTGCGCGGTCCATTTCGCCGCCGGACACAACATCTGCGCCATAGCCCTGACGTGCAAGCACCTTTAGAACGGCCAAATTCGGGTTGGATTTTACGGCAAAGGCCAAATGCGGGTTATCAAGGCCCGACAAGCCAGCGCGAAACACTTGCGCGTGCCGCTCCAACGTTGCGCGCGAGTAGATATAGACAGGTGTGCCCACCGCCGCCGCGATATCGGGCAGCGCGACATCTTCGGCGTGCAACACGCCATTTTTAAGGTCAAAATGGTTCATAGGATTGGATACTTATTTGGAAGGCGTTTTTTCGGACGAAGCGTTCTGTTCGGGATCGAACGGTTTGGGTTCTTGTCCCGGCGGAATGTCGAACGGATCATCTTCGCGCCGATCGGACCGTTTCAGCAGCTCGTCGGTGCGGCCCGGCCGTGCCTGAACCGATGGAGTCGTGAGAACTTTGGCCGTTTGGTCAATGGTCTGGCCATAGGCTTGCGGTGGCATGCTATTGCCCGTGCGTGGTTCCAGATCGCCCACTTTGCCGCAGCCTGCAACGCACATGGCGACGCCAATGATGAAGGTGGTGCGCGCCGGTTTCATGCCTCAAGTTCCTTTTTGGCCGTACTGATGGCTTCTTTTACGCGCATAGGTGCCGTGCCGCCAGCACTCGTCCGGCTGTTTACCGATCCTTCGATCGACAGATCGGGCAAATTGCAGCCAGCGAGCGCAGGATTGATGGCCGAAAGATCGTCGACGGTAATTTCGGACAGACCTATGCCACGCGCCTCGCAGGATTTGACGACGCTGCCCGTGACATGATGTGCCTCGCGGAATGGCATGCCAAATTCGCGCACCAACCAGTCGGCCAGATCGGTAGCGGTGGAAAAGCCGCTGCCCGCAACCTCGCGCATGCGCGGCGTGTTAAACGTTACATTGGCCACCATGCCCGTCATCGCGGCGATGGATAAAGCCAGCAGGTCATATGCCTCAAACACCGGAGGTTTATCGTCCTGCATATCTTTGGAATATGCGAGCGGCAGGCCCTTCATGGTGATCATCAGGCTGTTCATGCAGCCAATGATCCGGCCTGCATGTCCGCGCACCAGTTCCGCCGCATCGGGATTACGCTTTTGCGGCATGATGGAGCTGCCTGTCGACCATGCGTCGGGCAGGCTGATGAAACCATAAGGCTGCGACGCCCATATGATCATTTCCTCCGCCAAGCGCGACAGATGCAGCGCGGTTTGTGCGGCGGCCGTGAGGAACTCCAGCGCAAAGTCGCGGTCGGAAACCGAGTCCAGACTGTTCGCCATGGGGCCGTCAAAGCCAAGCGCCAATGCCGTTGCGGCGCGGTCGATTGGAAA
>CALDKP010000099.1 GCA_937898535.1 uncultured Sphingomonadales bacterium
CCACGACAACCTGCGCGCCCATGCCAAGCAAATAGAGCATGGCCGGCACCATGATGAAACCGCCGCCCACGCCCAGCAGCATGGTCATAATGCCCGTGATGAAACCCAATATCAGCGGCGCGAGCGGCGAAATATACAGTCCCGACCGGTAGAAACGCCAACGCATCGGCAAATTGGCGACCAATGGATGGTGCCGCCGTTTCGCCGCAGGCACGGGTTTGCCGGCACGAGATGCGCGGACGCTGGTCAGGCTTTCTTTCGCCATCATCCCGCCGATGCTGCCCAACATGATGACATACAATATGTTGATGACGGTATCGATCTGGCCAAGCGCTTCCAATATTTCAAAGATCGCAGCGCCCGCAGCTGTGCCGAAAATGCCGCCGAACACGAGAACAGCGCCCATTTGGAAATCCACACCGCCGCGTTTCATATGCGCAAAAACGCCCGATACGCTTGCGCCAGTTACCTGCGTTGATGCTGATGCTGCGGCAACGGCGGGCGGGATGCCATAGAAGATCAGCAGTGGCGTGGTCAGGAACCCGCCGCCCACGCCAAACATTCCAGACAACACGCCAACGCCGCCACCCAGCAGGATGATGACCAGCGCATTGACCGACAAATTGGCTATAGGAAGATAGATATCCATGTTTGACCAACAGACCCTAACGGCATTTAACGGCAGGATAAAGGCTGGTGCTTAGAAACTGGTGGACAATGTCACCGCTGGCCCATTGTCCGGCGGTGCGTGGCCCGCAACACGGAAACGCCAGCCTGCGTCCAGTTGGAATTGCGCGCTGCCAGCGGTCACCTTTGCGCGCACATTTGGGCCGACATCGGCGCGCATGTCATTGTCTTGCCCACCCGCCCATATGCCTGCGCCAATGGCAAAAGATGCCCGTTGCGATTGTGCGATGGGCCGATGTATGTGCGCCGCCACATCGGCAAAGGGGCCGCCGCCTTGCCCTGAAACAAAGCCAGCCTGACCATAGCCATCCAACCGAAAGCCAAGTGGTAATGTTATGTCAGAGCGCCCGCCTGCGACCAAGGCTGCAAATGCGTCGGGGCGGTCTTCGCGAAATCTGCGCTCGGCGATGATCTGTAGCAGAATGC
The DNA here is from genome assembly GCA_937898535.1 of uncultured Sphingomonadales bacterium. Classification (GTDB taxonomy): domain Bacteria; phylum Pseudomonadota; class Alphaproteobacteria; order Sphingomonadales; family Sphingomonadaceae; genus Sphingorhabdus_B. Next base: position 1,114 of record CALDKP010000099.1, read on the forward strand.
GTGCAACGGGTCGCCAACGCACCCCTGCTGCCAATTCTCTTTCGCGCACGCTGCCATGTGCAATCGAAGCCCGACCCGTCAGCGAGAGACGCGATAGGCTAGGGTTGCCGGAGAATCGCGGGACGGGGATTGCGGCAATCACGGCACTTTGGCTTCCGCCATATTGCCCGTTGCCAAGCGTTGCAGCGGGGGAACTGCCCCGCCGCCAAAAGCTATAGGCATAGACCTCAAATGCTTGCGGAGCCTTAGCGTTTGGACGCGGCGCATCGATAGGGGTGACGACATCGGGGTCAGTCGGAAGGAATGCGGCTGGAGAGATCCGCACTTGGGTGTCCATGCTGAAGAAAGGTGGGGCAGTTGCTTCTGGCTCGACAGCAATCTTTGTGGGGATATTTTGGGCGTGCCGCACCGCGCGTGCCGCAACGCCGTGTCTCGGACTTTGCCAGGTTAATGTTTGGGTGCTCGGCAGCTTCGGGACGGTCGGCACGCTGACTGGATTTGGCTCTGTTCCATGACCGGTCTGGCTTACGGCCCTGATATCCATCGTTGTGAAGGCGATACGGGCAGTGACCCAAGTTCCACATAGCAAAGCTATGGATGCAAAGGCGCGCCCCCGCATCAGTCGGGCCGGACCAGTGACGCAGGGACAATATGGTGGGCGGTTTTGTCCCAACGCAGCGGCGCGCCGAAACAATGCCGTGCATAGACTATACAGGCGCGGTGCGCGGCCATGATCGCGATAATGTTCGCAATGACGCTGCGTGGGATCGACAGCAGTGCTTCTTTTGGACCGTAAAGCGCGGCGACAAAGCCCGCCCGCACACACAGCCGCCAGAGAAGGAATACAGCATTGGTCCACAGCAGCATGATCAATATCGGCGCGAAGGGTTTTGGTCGGTACGTGCCTTGCGATTCAGCTGCCGTCAAAATCGTCGTGAGTAAGATGCAGATATATGCCGCAACCAACACGATCGCTGCGAATATCGACCGGCGATCCTGAATCAGCATCCATTTCTGCGCGAGATTGCCGTTCCATCCAAGTCTATCCCAACCGGCAAGGGCAATGCCCGTCAGCCAACGGGTTTTCTGACGGACAGAACTTGTGAGTGTGTCAGGAAAGCATGCCCGGGTCCCCACAAGCGCGCCATTGCTGTCCAAAATTCGCGCCATGATGGTGCGCCCTCCGGCAGACCCAATACGCATGCCCAGTTCATAATCCTCGGTCAGGCTGTTCGGGTCGAACGGATCGCCGCCGTTCATGACAGCCAGCCGACCCATCAGGCTGCGTTCAATCGCGCAGCCTACGCCCGCAAGAGGCAGCGACGCGCCAATCGCCGCGCGCACGACCATATTCTTGCCATGGGCTTCGGCAAATTCGTCGCAATAATGCCCGCTGATCCATCGCGAACCCTTTGTCCGCACCGGAATGACCGGCAATTGGACCGCGCCGCCAATGGCGACCAGCCGATCGAACACCCGAAGTTCATCGGCGTGGACGGCATCTTCGGCATCATGCAGAACAATGGCCTTGGCTTTGTAACCGCCGGCGATTTCATCGGCGAGCAGCGCCTGCCAAAGTCTGTTGAGACAATCCGCTTTGGTGGTTGGGCCAATATGGTTGACCAGCACGAGCCGGATATTTGCGTTGTGCTTTGCAGCCTGAATCACGTCGGCCGATGATTGCGGGTCATTTGGGTAGCAGCCAACATATATTCTGTGGCGGCATTCACTGTTAGCCCAGCTGTGCGTGCAGTTGCGCAGCATCGCGCCGATAACTGCTGCCTCGCCCCATGCCGGTATTAGAACGGCAATCAACCCTGCGCCGGATGTTGGCGGCAGTTGATCGACCGTCATCGGGGGCGTCCGCCAGTAAAAGGCAATCTTTCGGTATAGCCGTCGTCCCGCCCAGATGGCATCGACGCACATATCGTCAATTGCGCCAATCAGGATCCAGATCGCACTGAACATCAACAGTTCGCGCTGTGCTGTTTCGATGATTGGAAAAATCCAGTTAGGCACAGGTGCGACCTCTCAACCGGCTGCGACCGATGGCGCGCCGTTTTTATATGCAGTGTTCCGGAAAGATGTTGTCTCAGGCGAGCTGGACTTTGCGCCGTTCATATTGGCGGTCTTTGCGCGTGCCCATCACCATCACCCACAGGATCGGTATCGCCCAAAAGGATAACAATGCCTGATAGGATTTTGGCACGAAGTCCGGAATCCAAAGCGTTGCCATGTGTGTTGCGACGGCCACGGTTTGAAATCCCATCGCCCATATCGGCCAAAAACGGTTACTGCTCATCGCGAGCACAAGGAGCGCAAGCAAGCAGCCCCCGTCCACCGCGAACAGACCATATGATGTCGTTGCCCAACTTGGGTTCATCGTTGCGGCGGCTGCGCTCAATATAGTCGCAACGATGAAAATCGCTGCGCCAGCCCTGCCGGTACGTCCGCCATTGATGCCGGCATAAAGAGCGCAAAGCAGAAGGGCTAAAACAAAAGCTGACTGGAGAATATCCATCCCTTGCCCGTCCTCAGAATATAGCCCGCATCCGGGCAAGGGCGCCCAGCATCAGCCGTTTACGACCCGAAGACCGGCCGGTTGGAGAAGTGGGCCCGGGCCAACGCACCCGAAGTTGATTTCTTGAAGATTGCTGTCGCGTTGCGCGACGGCGATTTTGCGGTGCGCGTTGACAAAGCCCTTGCGGGCATCGACCATCATTGTCAGGCCGTTCGCTACGCCTTCAATTGCAGCCTGTGTATGGGCAGGCGGTGCGTCGGAATTTCGGCACACATCAATGACCGAAAAGGTAAGGCTGGCCAGGTCTGCAAGTGCATTATCTATTGATTGGTGGGTCGACCGGATGTCAGATGCCAATTGGCGGGCGGTCTCATGTTCGAAATTCACCATAAACTGTCTCCCTCTTGATCTGAACTCTGCTTCAGTGCGCGAAGGACGTTTATTGAAACAGTCGAAACGTACCCGTCAAAACAGCAACAACAAATGCGAACGCCACTGTGCTGAAAAATGCAATGTTCAGCGATTGAACCAAGATATCCTTTGGGGATAACTCGTGTCTTTCGCCACCGATGGGCGGAACAGAAATGCGCGCAGCAATTTTCGCAACGATCCGTCCGACCCTGTTCGGTGACCCGCTCTGGCTAGCGGCATATTGCTGTCGCTCAAGGTCTTGCGTTTCGTATACGAATGGCTCGGATATTGTGCGTTGTTCAATGGCCGCAAAAATTTTTGCGGCATCCTTGCGCGTCGCGGCGTTCAATTTGCGCCGGGCCGCGTCTAACCTTTGATCGACAGTGAAGTGTGAAATGCCCAGAAAACGACCGATTTCTTTGGATGTCAGGTGGTCGTCGACCAGCCTAAGGCACTCCTTTTGACCTTCCGTCAATTCAACCGATTCATCCGCCATCGGAGCGGCATCGGTGGTTTCAATAGCTTGGTTCAATGATGCCATATTGGCCATATTTACTACCCTCTTGGAAGTTTCTAGACCAACCGAAACCGCTAAGGCAAGGGATTTGCTCAATGTTTTGTGCTGCGCTTGCTATCAATTATGCAGGCGGGCATACAGCTGGGCGATGACTGAAACGCCTCATAAGCGACACGACCAATCCGCATTGCGTGCGTTTCTGGCAAGCGAGGCGGCCGGGGGCATTTTGCTGATGGCTGCAGCGGCTTTGGCGCTGCTCGTCGCCAATTCACCGTTTGCTGATAGCTATGCCCATTTCGTGCACGCGGTGATTGGGCCTGAATTAACGCCAAAACTTGGTCCGATGACCGTTCATCTCTGGATAAATGACGGACTGATGGCGATATTTTTCCTGTTGGTTGGGCTGGAGATTAAGCGCGAATTTGTCGACGGCCATCTTTCAACCTGGAACGATAGGCGCCTTCCCATCATTGCGGCCGCGGCGGGCATGGTCGTTCCGGCGCTGATATATCTGGGCGTGGCGGGCGGCGATCCAGAACTGCATCGCGGGTGGGCGATACCCGCTGCTACAGATATTGCATTTGCCATAGGCGTGCTGGCTTTATTGGGCAGCCGTGCCCCTGCGTCTTTGAAACTGTTTTTAACCACGGTCGCGATAGTCGATGATATGGGCGCGGTCGCCATCATCGCTTTGTTCTACACCGCGGAACTGAACATCATGGCCTTGGCCGCAGCAGGTGCCATCTGGCTGTCGATGATGGCGCTCAATCGTTTTCGGGTGCATGTGCTTTGGCCCTACCTCATCCTTGCCGCGTTGTTGTGGTATGCGACATTGCTGTCTGGCGTTCATGCGACGATTGCAGGCGTGATGGCTGCATTTGCCATTCCGTTTCACCGGACAATCGCGGCCCCCGATGCGGACGATTCTGCCCTACACCGGCTTGAACATGCTTTGGCGAAGCCCGTCGCGTTTTTCATTGTGCCTATATTTGGCTTTGCCAACGCGGCCGTCTCGCTTGCGGGCACAAGTCTTGCTGCACTGGCTGCGCCGCTTCCGCTTGGCATAGCCACGGGGCTGTTTCTGGGTAAGCAAATCGGAATTTTCGCAAGCGTCTGGCTTTCTGTGAAGTTTGGAATAGCCGTCCGTCCAAAGGACGCCGGCTGGGTTCACGTCTATGGCGTCGCGTTGCTGTGCGGGATTGGTTTCACCATGAGCCTGTTTATCGGCGGCCTTGCTTTTGTCGGGCCGGAACAAGCCGACGCGGTCAAAATTGGCGTTTTGATGGGGTCGTTGGTTTCCGCAATGTCGGGCTATCTCATTTTGCGCTTTGCAGCGCCTCAAAAGCAAATATCCGGAGATGCAATATGAAGCTTTTCTATCCCATCCTTTCGGTCGCGTTGCTGGCTTCGGCATGCAGCGCGGTTCCCGTGGCGGCACGTTCTGCGACGACGGTTCCGGCGCGTTCTTTAACCAGCATTTCGCAAGATTATGTTCGCCTGACGCTTGAGGCAGGAACGCATGAATCCGAATATGTTGATGCTTATTATGGCTCTGAGTCGTTACAGTCAGCGGCGAAAGCCAGTCCGCGTTCGCTTGCCGACCTTATTGCTGAAGCCCGCACGCTGACGGCTTCCATTGATGCAAGCTTGCCGACTATAAAGGATGATGCCTACCGCCGCCGGGCTTTGGCCTTGCGGGGCATGCTTGTGGCCGCAGATACCAGATTGCAAATGCTTCAGGGCCGCAAGTTCGCATTTAATGATGAAGCAAACGGCCAGTTTGCGACCGTCCCTGTGCTTATGCCGCTGGAACATTATGACGCCATTTTAAGCGGGCTTGATACGCTGATTCCCGGCACGGGCCCGCTTGCAGCGCGGGTCGATGCGTTTAACGAGCGTTACACCATTCCCAAAGATCGCCTGCAACGCGTCTTTGACGCTGCGATCTTGGAATGCAAACGCCGCACCGCGCAGCATATTGCGCTCCCTGTTGGCGAAAGCTTTGATATGGAATTTGTGACGGGGAAAACCTGGTCCGGTTACAATTATTACAAGGGCAATTACAAAAGCCTGATCCAGATTAACACCGACCTTCCGATCCGTGTCAGCCGCGCGGTCGATCTGGGCTGTCATGAAGGCTATCCCGGCCACCATGTTTTGAACCTGATGGTCGAACAGCGGCTCGCCCGCGCAAAGGGGTGGAGCGAATATGAGGTCAACCCGCTCTACAGCCCGACCAGCGTCCTTTCCGAAGGCAGCGCAAATTATGGCATCGATCTGGCCTTTCCGGCGCAGGAGCGCTTAGCGTTCGAACGCGACATTCTGTACCCGCTCGCTGGCCTCGATCCCAGTTCGGCAGATGCATATTGGAAAATGCAGCAAATGACCGAGATGCTGTCCGGCGCGCGGTTGACCATTGCGAAAATGTATCTCGACGGGGAAGTATCCCGCGCGCAGGCACTTGAACTGACCCAGAAATATCTGCTCTTGTCGCCCGCGCGCGCCGAACAATCGGTGGCGTTTACCGACCATTATCGCAGCTATGTCATCAACTATGGCTGGGGCAAAGACCTCGTGCGCGGCTATGTCGAACGCGGCAATCCGGATCAAGCCGAGCGCTGGCGCCGGATGGAAAAAATACTCAGCGAGCCAACGCAGCCCGCCGATTTGCTGCCCTAGGCTAATGCGACCCGGACATCCTGCGAGATCATGTTGGCCGTGCCGAAGATCGTCATGAAGCTGATGTCGGTTGCATCGCGGCCCACGGCAATACGGACCAGATGTTCCTCGGGCGCCAGCCGCGTTGGGTCGACAAGATGCCATCGGCCATCAAGATATACTTCGACGACGGCGTGAAAATCGGGTGGATCAATGCCCAAGCCATATGCCGATACCATGCGGGCAGGAACATCCGCTGCACGTGCAAAGGCGATCAGAAGATGCGCGAAATCGCGGCAGACACCGCGCCGTGAAATGAAGGTATTGGTTGCGGTTGCGCCAATGGGCGAAAACCCCGGCGCATATGTAATATTGTCGAACAGCCATTCGGCCATTTGCAAAATCTGGTCACCCTTTGTCGCGCCATCAAACCGCGTCGTCACAAAGTTTTCATGCCGGTCAGACGGGCAATAGCGGCTGGGCATCAGATATTGGATATAGGCAGGCGGCAGTTCCAGATGAGGCACCGTATCCAGCCCCGCGATATTTTTAGTTCCGCGGTCGATCTCCACGGTCGCCGTATAGCTGATATCAATCCGGCCTTCGGCATGCAGCCAGGTGCGCCGGCCAAGACCGTCCATGCCCTCGATGGTCTTGAGCGGTGAACAATCGCCCTTCACCTTCAGCAGATCTTTCAGCAACCTTTGGTCAGCCATGGGAATGGCCTCAACCGCGAGCAGAACGTCGGCTGGATTGGGCAATTGATAATGGAGATTTGCGGAAATTTCGACAGTGGTCATGGCTGTGACCATCGGGCATTTGCAGGAGTCGCGCAAGCTCTCGCAAAGTGCATATTGTCGGGCTATGCGATGCCATCCTGTACCATGGAATATATCGAACGATGCGCCTGTTTTTTGATCCCCGCCAGCTTGCCCATGCGCCGGTTCAAGAGCTGCATAATGGCGCGTTCGTCCCTTATGCCGAAACGCCCGCGCGCGCGCAGGCGCTATGTGCCGGGGTGCCCGCCACGGAAAGCCCCACCGACCATGGAGAGGCACCGATATTGGCGGTGCATGATGCGGGTTACATCGCATATCTAAAGACTGCGCATAGCCGTTGGCTTGCCGCCGGACGCTCAGGTGATGTGATGGGCTATATATGGCCCGTGGTGCGGCGGCGCGCGTTGGACTTGACGCGTATTGACGCCTTGGCCGGCCGCTACAGCATGGACAGCTCTACGCCGCTCACCGCCGACAGCTGGACCTCGGCCTATTGGAGCACGCAGTCGGCCCTGTCGGCGCTTGATGCGGTGCTGGCTGGCGACCGCGTTGCCACGGCTTTGTGCCGCCCGCCCGGGCATCATGCGGGGGCCGACTATCTTGGTGGATATTGCTTCATCAACCAAGCGGCGGTGGCGGCGCAAGCGGCGCGCGACGCCGGCATCGCGCGCGTGGCCATTCTCGACATTGACTATCATCATGGCAACGGCACGCAGGATATTTTCTGGGACCGGGGCGATGTCTTTTATGCTTCGGTCCATGCGGATCCGGCGACAGATTTCCCGTTTTACTGGGGCCATGCCGATGAAGTCGGCGAAGGCGCAGGGGAAGGCGCGACGCTGAATGTGCCATTGCCGCAAGGGACCCAGATCGGAGCGTTCCGCGCAGCACAAGCGACGGCGCTGGATGCCATTTCGCGATTTAATCCCGGCTTGCTGATTGTCAGCTTCGGCGCGGATACCTTTGAAGGCGACCCCATCGCCAATTTCGCGCTGAAGACATCGGATTATGCCACGCTGGCCAGGGACATTGCCGCGACCGGATTGCGGACAGTGGTTCTTACCGAAGGCGGCTATGCGGTCGACAATTTGGGCGAAAATCTCGCCAGCTTTTTAAGCGGGTTTTGAGCTAGCGTCTCTGTTGCTCAAAAGAAAAGGGCGGCCATTTCTGACCGCCCCTTTTAAAGTTCAAATTTGAACGTGCTTACAGCTTGCCGACCAATTCAGGCACAACCGTGAACAGGTCACCGACGAGGCCGATATCTGCGACTTGGAAGATTGGTGCGTCTTCGTCCTTGTTGATGGCGATGATGACCTTGGAGTCCTTCATACCAGCAAGATGCTGAATCGCGCCGGAGATGCCGACCGCGATATAGACTTCAGGGGCAACGATCTTGCCGGTCTGGCCGACCTGATAGTCATTGGGGACATAGCCCGCATCGACAGCAGCGCGGCTTGCGCCAACGCCTGCGCCAAGCTTGTCAGCGAGTGGCAAAATGACTTCGCTGAACGTCGCCGAGTCCTTGAGCGCGCGGCCGCCGGATACGATGATCTTGGCCGATGTCAGCTCAGGGTGTTCTTGCTTGGCGATTTCGGCCGAGATGAACGTCGATGTGCCCGCATCGCCGCTGCCCGAGACAGCTTCGATTGCAGCAGAACCGCCAGTTTCTTCAGCCTTGGCAAAGGCGGTGCCGCGAACGGTGATAACCTTCTTGGCGTCGGACGACTGGACAGTCGCAATTGCGTTGCCGGCGTAGATGGGACGCGTGAACGTATCCGCGCTTTCAACGCTGAGGATGTCAGAGATTTGCATGACATCAAGCAAAGCAGCAACGCGTGGTGCGATGTTCTTGCCGTTCGATGTGGCTGGCGCCAAAAACGCGTCATGCGTTGCCATCAATGATGCCACCAAAGGCGCAACATTTTCAGCCAACTGCTGCGCATAAGCTGCGTCATCGGCAACATGTACCGTGGTCACGCCAGCGATTTTTGCGGCCTGCTCGGCAACTGCGCCGCAGCCTGATCCAGCGACGAGGACGTGCACTTCGCCAATCTGCGATGCAGCGGTAACGACGGCAAGGGTAGCATCCTTCAGCGATGCATTATCATGTTCGGCATAAACGAGGGTCTTCATGCGGCCACTCCTATTTCCTTGAGCTTTGCAACCAGCGCATCGACGTCGGCAACCTTGATACCGGCGCTACGCACAGGCGGTTCAACAACCTTCAATGTCTTGAGGCGCGGGCTAACGTCCACACCATAATCGGCAGGTGTTTTCTGCGCGAGTGGCTTGGACTTTGCTTTCATGATGTTCGGCAGCGACGCATAACGTGGCTCGTTCAAGCGCAGGTCGGTCGTGATGATGGCTGGCATCTTCAACGCTACCGTCTGCAAACCGCCATCGACTTCGCGCGCGACATGCACGGCATCACCCGACACGTTGACCGTGTTGGCAAATGTGCCCT
>CALDKP010000100.1 GCA_937898535.1 uncultured Sphingomonadales bacterium
ATGGCTTCAAGCAAATAAGCCGCGCCCAGACCGGTAATATGTCCAGTCGTAATCGGCTGATCAAACGATACACCAACAAAGCTTTGCGCGGCCAGATTGTAAATTTCGGTGGCTTCGGACGTTGTCAGCAGGCGGATCGCGGATCCGAGATCGGTAAGGTCATATTCGACAAGTTTAAGCTTGGGATGCCCCAATATGCCAAGCTCTTCCATCCGCCAGAAGTTTACGGAGCTGGTACGACGATACGTGCCGTAAACTGTATATCCGCGGCCAAGCAAATTTTCTGCAAGATAAGCGCCGTCCTGACCGCTTACTCCTGTAACAATCGCTGTCTTACCCATTAGTCTACTTTCCCTTATTGCCTAAAGCTGCCGTCAAAATCGTGTGGTTCTCAGCTATCGTGAAGATCGCCATCCAGAACGCCAGTTATCAATTTTGATATTTTTTGTGCTACCGCTGACCATGTAAACCCACAAGCGTGCCGCATATTTTTGCTGGTTATAATATGGTCAATTTTGCTTGTATCAAACCGGTTACATTCCGCTTCGATGGCCGCAATCCAACCTTCTAAATCATTTGCATTACAATATGTGATATCCGCTCCCTGGCCTACTTCAACCAAAGAACCCGCGGTCGAAGAGATACAGATTGCTCCTGCCTGCAGGCCTTCAGCGAGCGGCAAACCAAATCCTTCATACAAGGAAGGCATCAGCAAAATGGCAGTGCAACCATAAAGATCCCGAAGCTCTGTATTCGTCAACCCTTGTCGAAAATCTACTCGGCTGCCGGATTCCACAAATTCTTGAAGGTCGATTGACGACCGTAATTTGTCATTCGGCGTCACTATAGTAAGCCGCCATTCGGGCGCTATTTTCGCCCGCAGAAATGCATCCACAGCTATTCGGAAATTTTTATGCTTCTTGGCTGCAGCGACGACAAGTAGCCGTCGATCCTTTTTCGGAGGATGCTCCGGATCGAACATCTGCCAGTCTGCATGGTCCATACCGCAGCTCGCGATCGCCACTTGCGCTTTCGATTTAAACCGCCGCTCGAACTCGCGTTGAGAGAAGCGGCTCAAAAAACTGATCGCGGCAGCGCTCTTTGCGACATGACGGAATGTCAGATATGAAAGCACGCGCTTAAGCAAAGAAGCCGGGAACAGGTCGCGTTCCAAATGGAGCATATCATGCACCATCGCATAATAACGGCCACGAAAAGCCAGCGGCACCCAATAGTTGGTGAACCACACGAGATCATATCCCTTGGCAACCTTCGGAAAATGAAGTTGTTCGCCGAGCGAAAATGCCCGCAGTGGAGAGACCATCGGATGAACATTCGGCGCCCGCGCGGCGACTGCGTTTGCCGCCGCAAGGTCATCCTTGCCCACCAGCAGGTCGAACTTAACATGCGGCAACAGCCCGGCCACGAGCGGAACGGTGTTGGTCACGTACCGCCCAATACCCGAACCCCAGCCGAGGCGGGCATCGATGAGGATTTTGCTTGATAAGCCGCCACGCGCAATGAGCGGGACGGCGATATCCTTATTTTGCAATGAGAAAGCCTTCGAGATTGGTCGCAAAATACTTTAGCGGTGTATGGTTGGTCAGGAAACGATCAAGTTTTTCGGCGCCCTTATGAAAACCGAACGCGTTCTTCGGGAAAAGCTGACCATGCCAAATTTGGCCTATATCAAATCCAGCGCGCTCGGACATCTTTTGAAAGTCGTTCAGGCGATACAGTCTGGAATGATAATAATCCCCACGCAGATGCGCGAGACGCTGGCTCCACGACAACCAAAAAGGAAGAAAGAAGAAAAAGAACGCGCCACCGGGCTTTAATATCCGTTTGATTTCCTTCAGCGATTCAAAGTCATTATTGACGTGCTCAAGGACGCCGAAGCTGACGACGATGTCGAATGAGTTGTCTGCGAATGGCAGTATATAATCATGTCTAAGCGGCACAAGATCAATTTTGTTTTCATCAATAATTGGAATTTCTTGAGTGAAAGGGGAGTCAAATGCTTCGCAATCCAAATCGCAGCTCGTCACATCGAATCCCCGCTGCCCGAGCAAATAAGTGATGTGTCCCTTCCCAGCACCCCAATCGAGTATTTTAGCGCCGTCGATGGAGCCATAAACAGATCGAGTATACGCTTCAAGCAAAGCAATCTGGCTTTTGTAAACGCCTTGTGCCGCACCAGCCAGATACTTATGCCTTGAGAATCTGGCGGCGATATCAACTAAATAAGAGTCGAGCTTGTCAGGTATCTCAATTGCTACACGAGCATCCTGTTTTACGAAAACGTTGTTTGCGGACAATTTACTTCTCCTGTGAATAGCGCGGCGAGATCAGGCAAAACAGAGTTGGGTCAACGCCAGTCTTCTTAACTGCGATCATGCGAGCCCAGATGCCCGACGCGATCAGCGCGGCCGTCGACCCCATAGCGGCACCAATTGCTCCTATCAAGGGAACCAACATACATTGGACGGCAAGACCGACACTGTTGCATACGAACAAAATTTTTAAATAATCTCGCTCATTCGCACTTAACATCAACAAATAGCCAACCGGCCCGCACACGGCGTTAAATCCAAAACCTATCGCAAGAACAATGAGAATCGGGTAGCCATCGCTAAATGTAGGCCCGAAAAGTTCTAGCAAGAGAGACCCTAAAACGATCAATAGCATCAGAATGGCTAGAGTAGATACACCTACAAGTGCTGCCACTAATTTAAATATATGCTGTAACTCGGCCAATTTATTGCTGTGAATCGTTCGCGATATAATCGGCGCGCACACCAAAGTTGCCGCGATATGCATTAAACCGATGATATTAACCGTACGCACCGCAGCGAAATATTCGGCCGACTTTTCTACGGAAACAAATGCGCCGACCACAAGCACGTCCGTATATTGTACCATCGCGGCGAGCAATGCGCCGCCCCATAACGGTCCGGACGTCGCCATCCAAGTGGCACGTTCAGTAATGGAGTTGGCGGGTGCTGGGTCGTTCGCGACTACCAAACGCGCTGTGCGCATGGCCATAAAAAGCTGAATCATTATCAATAACATTAATGACAACGCCAGCAGCCACAAGGCGTCGCTCGCGGACAGCTTTCGAGAATTTAGAGCAATGTACATCGACAGGCCACAGCCAATTAACCGCCACAAAATATCCCGAGGCAGCTGCGCCCACCATATCGAGCCCTGCGCTCGTAATGCATTTGCAACATAATCCGCCAACGCTAACGGCACCAAAAGGGCGCTCGCCGCAATAAGATAAAAATCCACTGCACCTGAAATGGCGATGTAAGCGCCAATCAGGGCGGCCGATACCAAAGCAAGCCCCAAAGACGCAATCGTTGTCACACTGAGGCCCCAGAAGAATGATGCCGCAGCGAGACGTGGCTTGGATTTTGCGAGATATTCAGGCCACCAACGATTTATCCCAACGTGAACGCCACAAGAGGCAATGATGGCCAAAAAGCTCGCCAGATTAAATCCGACCCCGAATTTGCCAAATTCTGAAACGGTCGTCACACGAGCAATGAGCACGAACATTCCATAAATCAACCCCGCTGACGCGATCTTGATCATCAGCGTTGATATGCTGTTGATTAACACACTAAACGATGGATGCCCGCGGTATCTGGACAAGGTCTTCAGCATCATGCGTACACATCATGTTGAGGCGGTGAGTGGCGGTGGGGGGGGGCGGGCCTCCGTATGGTCGGCTGCCGCACATAATGGTACAACACCGCCATTATCGCGATGTGGTTCCACAAATAAACACGGATAATGCTCTGATTAAACTGCAAAATTACGAACAACAGTATAAAACCAATCCCGGCTGCTGCTAATAATTCCGATTCGAGTGTTCGATTTTTGATGAACCGGAAACTTCCTAATATCAGTGTGCCAATGAATAATATGAAAAATGGAAATCCCAATATGCCCGTTGAAGCGAGAACTTCGGCAGTGACGTTCATGCCAGTAACTTCATCGAGCGGTAGCCCTTGCTTTGTTGCTAGATAGGACCAGAGGCCACCCAATCCATAGCCCATAATCGGCGAAGCCAAAAACATTTCAATTGTGTCCTGAAACTGGCCCCAGCGGATCGATGCCGAGTGATCAGCTGTTCCACCAAGACCGGTTCCGAATAATAGAAAAGTGAGCGACTTGAAGCCGGTTGTCGCCAACACTCCTCCCACCGCTAACGCCGACAGTCCAGCGCAGACCGCCATCAGCTTCAAGAAACGCGCATCAACACGGGCATTGAAAATAATGAAAAGTATATTTTTTAGAATATAATAAGCAAAGTAGCCAAATACGATCAATATACCCATACGCGACGAGGAAAGGACAAGTGCAGCCGAGACGATCACGAAAGCCATGTGCGTATAGTTTTTCGAGTAAAGATAGACGCGGCGTTCCGTGAGCCATGCAAGCATCCCCCAACCGGTGACGAGATACGTCGCATAATAGCTTGGTTCGTAGGAAAAGCCGTTCAATCGCGGAAGGCGACCGGCAATCCACCATTGCGTTACGAGAAGTTCGACACCCAAAATACCTAAAACGAACTGCAAAAGACCAAAAGCCGCTACAAAAACGTAAACGTTAATATAGATTCGGGATATCTGCAGAGCTTGTTTCCGGTCGTGCCCGTAATATTGTACTGCCGCAAAAACGACGGCAACGCAGATCAAAAACCAACCCGTATAGCCGACCGAAAAGGAGAGATGGTAGGTTCTCGGCGTCCATAATACTAGAAACATGCCCCAGATCACCAGATATCCAAAGGCCAGCGGCTGAATATACGGCGAACCGGATGAATTTTTTGATACCCCCCCAGCGAAGACGGCGGAAAAAATGAAAATTATCTGCATAACCAGTGCAAACCGGTAGGAGGCACCATCAATTTCCAGATTGAGCAAAATATCAAAACTTGCTGTCAGCAGGCTCAATATAAAGAATATGTGCGTCAGCTTATAACCCAAACGCTTTTGCCCCATGTTCATTGCGCGATGCCGGTGAGTTTGCGTCGTTCAGCTTTCATCAAGGGCGATGTTCCAAGGCTGACTCCCACTTTTTCCAGCGCAGCCCACACGCCGTCTTGAAAAACCTCTTCACGAAAACCGTGCGCATTGGCGACGCAATCTCGTTCGCATTTCTCGGCAAGGCCGCTTGCTTCAAACTTGGCGATCGCCTCGTTTAACTGGACTGGTGTTGGAGCATCAAAAAACAAACCGGTCTTACCTTCAATCACGGTTTCCAGAGCGCCGCCTCGCGCAAGCGCGATGACAGGTCGGCCAGATGCTTGTACCTCCAAAGGCACAATGCCGAAATCTTCTTCACCAGGAAATACCAACGCCTTGCAGCGCGCCATATGGTGTTTCAATGTTGCAAATGGAGCCTTGCCGAGGAACGTGATGTTTGGTTTCGCAATTTTTTGCAGCCGTTCGCGTTCTTCGCCATCGCCGATCACGATAAGCGGCAGGCCGTTTGCATTAAACGCCTCAATGGCGACGTCGGGTCGCTTATAACGAACCAGCTCGCCGCACCACAGATAATAATCGCTTAGCTCTTCTTTGGGAGCAGGCACGAAATCTTCCACCGCAACCGGCGGATATACGACGTCTGCGTCTCTACGGTAATATCGCTTGATCCGATTGGCGACATGCTGTGAATCCGCCATGAAATGGTCGACGCGCATCGCTGCGACCGCATCCCACATCCGCAAATAATGCGCAAAAACCGGCATCAGCAGTCGAGTAAACCATCCGGCGCGTTCGCGGTAAATATGATACTGGTCCCAGATATATCGCATCGGCGAGCAGCAGTAATTCAGATGAACGGCCCCGGGTCCCGGGACGATGCCCTTTGCCGGTCCAGCTTCGTTCGAAATAATCAGATCATAGCTTGTTAGATCAAGCGATTCGAGCGCCAGCGGCATCAGTGGCAAATATCGCGGGTACCATTTACGCGCGAAAGGCAACCGTGCGATGAACGTCTCGGTTATCTTGTGGCGCCTTATAGTATCGGATAAATTTTCCGGTATCGCGACATGGGTGTAAATATCCGCGTCCGGAAACATCCGGCAAAGCGATTCAAGAACCTTCTCCCCGCCGCGCATGCCGACCAGCCAAAAATGGACAATAGCGACCTTCATTTGCTTGTTCCGGCACTGTCTTTGGCGAGTACAGCCACTACGTTTGAGGATGACAACACCACGGGTGATGCCGGCAAATATATCAAATGGAGAATTCCGGCGATTAGCTTTGCCAAAGGACGAGCAATCAAGGCATGCAAGCCTTTCACCGGACCTGCTGAAAAGCCCGCGCTCTTCGGAGCGCTGAAGGAAATGATTTTCAATCCAGTTTCGCGAGCGAAATAATCAAGCATGAAATAGCCCATTTCCGTTTGATGGGTCGGATCGCCGTTCTGATTGACCCGTCCTAGCCAGCTGTCGCCATTCGGAAAGCGAAGCAATATACGGCCATCCTCTTTAAGGCACCGCCGAAGCGCAAGAAAGAACGCAGGAATATCCACTTTGCCTATATGTTCAACGACATCGAACGCGGCAATTAGATCAAAGCTGCTGTCCGGCAGGGAAAAGAGATCATCAGCTGCTCTTGCATCAAACCCCTGCTTTTTTGCCTCAGTAACGAGCAGGGCATTCATTTCCAGACCAGTAACGTGTAGTCCGCGTTCGCGGCAAAAGCCCATAAACTGTCCGGATCCAAATCCGATCTCAAGCACAGTTGTAAGCCCCGTTGCCGGTTGGGCAGCATTCAGTTCTCTTGCAAAATAAGCTTTATTGCCACTGTCCACCTGACCAAAGCCCGAACCCCAGTTTTTCCAATCTATATAGGCTGAATGGAGGTGGCTCTCAGTGGCAGATGCAGTATCGCTCATCGCGGTTTCTCACTTAATTGCGTTGCTGTTCGCGCGTAGGCCAACATTTAATTATCAATTCTGGCGAGCATTACCCGGTTGAAAGCAAGTTCAACGGCCGCGCTACGCTCCTGAATCTGACCAAAAATATCGACCCAAGGAAATTCGCATGTAATCGGTGTTATTGTTTCTGCCATCACAATTTGGCTATTTGGCTTCACGGAGTTGCGCATCCGGATTATTTCACTACCGCAGCGAAAGCGCACACCGATCTTACTCGCGAATTTCTGCGCATCGCCATCCACCTTGAAAGAAAACCGGTAGTTACCTGGTGTCGCTGAAGTTAGCTGGCTCATAAACAGGGGTAGGCCGCGGCCGTCCCATTGAATAGCGACAGTCGCGCCATTTAAACCATCCTCCGAAGGATATGCTGAAAAGCCAGTCCCAGAATAAAACTGCCACTCAAATGGGAATGAAAAGTTGGTATCCGAGCCAACGCTGACGGCGGTACTAAAGTCGCCGTCGTGAAGATCTGTGGGTGGCATCCGTCCATTCGCCCGCCAGATTTGCTCCGCGTCTTTTAGCTTGTCCGCACTAACGAGCATTGCAATTGACGGTGCCAGTTCCTGCCGCGTGAGGCGATTTCCGCCTTTTTGCAAGGCGCGCAACGTCCGAATCCGACCCTCGATCACGGCGGGCTGCTTTATCACACCGGCGTATTGCAAATAATCAACGCGCCAAGGAGCGTTTGCATTCAGCCGATTATAGACGCCTTCCCAAGTCGACGGCTCAGCTTCAAGCAGATTCATTAAGTTAACGGTCTGTTCGAAAAGTTTTTGTCGCCTGAGTAATGCATCGGCAATGGCGGTTATCTTGCGGAGATCTTGCGTCTTCATCGCCTCATTGATCAAGGTTTGACTGGCAGCAGTGCTGCGCCAGCCCATTTTCCCGATCACGGTTATCCACTTGGCGCGTTCATCTTCCGATAACGCGCCGGATTGCAATGCTAAACCAGCATTCACCAGATTTTGGTTCAGTGGGTCTTTTGCAAACGCTGTGGCGAGCTCAGCACCAGAAACTTCGGCATGCTGGCCTCCGGTCACTTTTGTTGCTTTCGCAACGAGGCTTCTCGTCACGCCCTCAGTATAGGCATACTGAAACAACAAAAACGACGCAAGTATGACAAAGAAAGTTCCGGCAACCAAATTAAGTAGGCGTTGCCGCGTATTACTTTCGATCGGACCGGGATTCATATTTATACTGGTAAGAGTAGTCTTCATATCCATACCCTTGGGTGCTTGCATCGAACTTGGTCAAAACAACACCAATGATATGACCGCCACCGGTCATCAGGCGTGAGAGCGCATTTTGAGCGGCCTTCATCCCTGTTCGACCCGACTCAATTACAAAAATTGTCGCTTCGACCTTGCTTGAAAGTATCAGCGCATCGGCAATGCCCAAAACCGGTGCTGAATCGATTAGAACCACGTCATATTGTGCAGTCGCGTCCTCGATCATGGTTTGGAGTAATCCTCCCATGACCAACTCTGTTGGGTTGGGAGAGATTTTCCCTGCTGGCAAAATATCGACGTCTGACTGAGGATTACTTACAATAACGTCGTTAATTTTCGTTTGTCCCGAAAGAACGTCGCTCGTTCCTCGATCATTTTTGATGCCGAAGAAATTATGTGCGTTCGGACGACGCAAATCGACATCTATGATAAGTACTTTCATTCCAAGGCGGGCGAAACTTGTACCTAGTGCGTAGCATGTGCTCGATTTGCCTTCACCGGCCTGACTACTTGTGAACATGATAGACTTGGGAATGCCATGATCGGACACCAAGGAAAGGCTCGTTCGCATTGAGCTAAATGCTTCGCTGGTAACGCTTTTAGGATCGGTTATCTCTTCGCCAACATTATCTGTGGCGGGTATGATACCAAGCAACGCGAGGCGGAGGCGATTTCTGACATCGTCTGCACTGCGCACGACGTCGAACAGTTGTTCACGTACTATAATAAATAAAACCGACAGCAGCGCACCGACTATGAGACCAACCGCAATATTAAGCGGCCATTTTGGCCACGAAGGTTCAACGGTAGCCTGAGCGCGATCAACAATTGTCAGGTTATTTGATTGTACACCAGCCTCGGCATTTAGCTCATTATATCTTTTTAAAAGACTTTCATACTGAGCGCGATTTGTGTCGGCGTCACGCTGTAGTATCGACAGCTGGATGCTATTCCCTTGTTCGGCCAGAGTGTTAGTCTTTAAGCTGCCCAAGCGGCTCGCCAGCTTATTTTCTTCGGCAAGTGCGATCGTATACTGGCTTTTGATGGATTCACGAATATTGCGTGCGATGGTCGATATCTGTTTGTCGAGCTCGCGCACACGTGAGTTAGCCTGTTGAACCGAGGGATGATCAGGCCGACGGTTGGTAAGTTGAGCCTCATAGTCAGCCTCAGCCGTGGAACGTTGCTCGATCATACCCTGGATCGCTTGATTTGACAGCACTTCAGTAATTGAGAGCAATGGCGTCGCCCTAACTTTCGACCATTTTTCTTCAGCCGCAATTCGCTGCGCGACGGCTCTGGAGTATGACTCATTTAATAAAATAAGTTGCTCAGTTGTGAGCGATTTCGGACCCGTTCGCGAACCATCGCTGTCCGCCCCATTTCCTACATCGATAATCCCTGTCCGGCGTGCCGCGTCCACCGCAGCCTGCTCGGCCTTTTCTAGACGCGCTTGGGATTGAGTGAGCTGGTCTCTTAAAAACTCCAGTGCGTACGCCGAAGTGTCAAATTTCCGCGCCAAATTGTTGCGAATAAAGCTCTCGGCATATGCATTTGCGATTTGTGCCGAAAGCCTAGCGCTAGGGCTGCTGAATGAGATATTTACGATCCGGGTATCGCCTGTGTACGTTACCGAGAGGTTTTCACGCAGAGCTTCAAGTATTTGCTCACGCTTAGCTTCTTGGGGAGACAGAACGCCAGAATTTTTTGGCTCTTCGGTTATTCCCATTGCCTCAATGAACTTGTTATTTCGATACAATGATAGTGACTGCGCAACCGCATCACTTACCGCGCGACTGCGAATGATATCTAATTGAGTTTGCAGAAAGCGGTCGGAATCAATTTTCGACGAAGTGCCTTCTCTGTCGTCTTCGGTGCCGAGTACCTTTTCGGCTTCCTGTCGAACCTCGACCGAGGCCGTACCATCATAAAGCCGCGTCGTTAACAGCGTGACGATAAATACGATTGCAAGGACAGTGGCAAAGATACCAACTATCCAGAATCGCGAACGGTAGATCGCAGCCCAAATCTCACGGATATCAATGTTTGCAGCGCCGCCATCGGCAGCAACCTCGTTCGCTGGAACAGCAAACCAATCATTTGACGATGCATCGTTTCGCATGGGGTTATGGACGCTGGATGAGCGCAACGAAAATACCTGCGACGCCCGGAGCGATCTGCAGAATATCCTTGAACCGCTTTTTTGCTGCTGAAAAACCGACAACTATAGTGTCCGACCTGCGTATCTCCGGATCTGCAGCTACACCGTTATAAATATCGGTAAGATCAAACCGAGCCGCAAACGTCTGCCCGTCAATATTTCGCAAAATAATTACCTCATCTAATTTGGCAAATTCACTCGCACCCTGTCCGAGGGCAATCGCTTGTGATAATGTCAACGCGCCGGGAATTTCATAAACGCCCGGCTTTTCCACTTCGCCGTCCACTGTGAACGAGTAGTTTGCAAAGTCAGACACGTATGCTGTTACTCTTGCATCGCGAATGAAACGGACATTTAGCTTATCTTGAATTTCGTTGGATACTTCTGAAACAGGACGCCCACTCGCCTGGATTGGACCTATGAGTGGCAGCGTTACAAAACCATTTGGGTCAACCGGAATATCTTTGAAACTCAATTCTGGCTCATTGAATACCATTATCGAAAGTTTATCCAAAGGGCCAATCAAATATTGTTGGTTAATCGCGGAAGAACCGTCCGATGGAAGTGCAATCGGCATTGCTGCAACGCGCTGCTTTGCAGCACTGTTCGAACCACACGACGCCAGCAACATGCTTCCTCACGCCAAAAGAATAAGTTTGAGCTTCAAGCAATATCACTCCTACATTTACTGATTGTTGAAACCCACTCACGTAACTCGCCCCGCCGCTAGCAATGTCCTTATCCCAAGGTCAAGCGCTTTGCGATAGACGTCCTCTGTTTTGGTGAAAGCTCTTCTGTGGATAACAGTTCCCTGATTAAGTAAGCCAAACCGATGCAAAAATAAACAATAGCAGCGGGGCGGCGAAGTGGATAATCAACCACACTATGCGCCGCAAACAGGATGATTATCGATATGCCCGTCTGCGCGGCAGCACGAGACGACGGACTCCTTGAACTTGCACGCCATGCTTTGAAAATTGAAAAAACGAGTAACGCCAGAGTTACTAACGCCAGCAGTCCTCCTTCTATAATAATTTGTAAAAAATCGTTGTGTAGCTGGTTCGTATAGAAAGCAGAAACCGCGTCAATGCCTTCCCGGGTCATGTAGACAGTTGAAAAGCTTCCATAGCCAGAGCCAAATATTAAAAAATCGCGCAGCATAGTGCTGCTGTTGACGAGAAAGCCCCACCTTCCGTCGGCGCCGACGTCATAGAAGCGAGCATATACTACGTTAAAAGCTGCCGAAGACAAAATGTAGTAAAAAACGACAGCTAAAAACATGCTTGAAAGGAGCAATATCTTAATTGGAATATTCTTCAAATAATTGTAATTTGTGAATATAATCGCGGCTATGACCAGTGCTATGCCTGCTCTGCTGTTTGTGGCAATTACAGAAACAAAAATGAAAGCAGTAAATGCTAAAAATAAAAATCGAGAAAATTTCCATTTTAGTTGATCGAAAATGGTTTTTGAAAGTAATAATGAAACCGAAAGTGTTAATGCCATGTGATTTTTATTGGCGTAAAATCCAATTACAGCATTTTTATGCGCATATTCATAAAATCTTAAAAATGGATAAGCATCTGATGATTGCAGCGCGCCGATTAATGTACCGAGAACTGCAATAATAATAACAGCAATCACTAGAAAATTAAACTGTCTACGTTCGACAGTAGTGCACGCTATTAAAAATCCTACGAAAAAAATGCTCATCGCTGCAGTATATGCTGTTTCCTTCGGCGCCAAGCTGAGTGGATGCCAAGCTAGGTCGCCGTTAACTAAATTAAGCACTTCAAAACGTAGCTGTTGCCCGGGGAAATGCATCAGAATATCGGCTGGAATGGGGATTAGTTGTATTAGCGGGAGGACGATGGGAGCAGCGAAAAGATATTTGAGATAAATAGGTGATCTATCAAATATGCCGTTAAAATTGCTGAACGCGAGAGCGAAAATTAAAAAAACACCACTGATAAACATAAGTGCTAAATTAAAATTCAGATCCGGCTCCGCTCCGCCGAAGCAGCAAAAAGTAAAAATAAAAATACACAAAGCAAAAAATATAGAATTGTGTTTTTTCGGCAGAATATTAAAATCTTTAAAAAAACTTAATTTCGACATATATAAATTCGATCAGTTGTTAATTTTATGACAGCATTTTCGCCCATATTTCATATCAGCATGCTAAATTATTATATTTACCAGTATTGCGTGAACTCGCATTTATATAAGCACGATTTTGGGCAAGTGGCGGGCCCGGATCCGAGCATTGCTATACACAGGCACCTATATAGGTAGGACACGAGGCTGCAAAGAGTATTTTTAGAAATGCGATGTGCATAGTCGCTCTGATGAACCCCGAGATTTTAACGGTATAATTTAGCTTTGCCGGTCTTTTATCCTTTGTTGCACATTGGGTTAGACGCCAGAAAATCCGATCGAAAGCACCAGCATTCAGACCCATTTTCGCGTTCAACATAACCAATTGATTAATGTTGATAATCGTTATTTCCGAGATTTCTTTAAGCGAAAAATCGCGGCGACGGAAGTATCAGAGCAACCGGGTGGCCGACCGCGGCATGTTATTTATCCTACCGTGTTCGACGTGATTTGAGGTTTTTCGAA
>CALDKP010000101.1 GCA_937898535.1 uncultured Sphingomonadales bacterium
AGTTCAGACGTGTGCTCTTCCGATCTCGTTGGCCGCACGATGATAGTGCCGCCCGAAAGCCCTTTGCCGACATAGTCATTGGCATCGCCAAACACTTCCAAGGTAATGCCCTGACACAGGAATGCGCCAAGCGATTGTCCCGCCGAACCCCGCAAACGCACATGGACATGTCCTTCGGAAAGGCCCTTCATCCCGTACAGGCGCGTGATTTCGGAACTGAACCGCGTACCAACCGCGCGGTGGGTGTTGCGGACATTATATGTCAGCTGCATTTTTTCGCGCCGTTCGAACACCGGCTTTGCATCATGGATCATCTGCGCATCAAGGCTGTCGGGCACTTCATTGCGGAATGTCGGGATGCTGAAACGGCGTGCGCTGTCGGGCGCGTCGACCTTGGCAAGGATGGGGTTGAGATCGAGGTCGTCCAAATGCTCCGCACCGCGGCTGACTTGGCGCAGCAGTTCGGTGCGGCCAATGACTTCATCCAGACTGCGATAGCCAAGCTTGGCCAGAATCTCGCGCACTTCCTCGGCAATGAAGGTCATCAGGTTGATGACCTTTTCCGGCGTGCCGGTGAATTTCTTGCGCAAGGCCTCGTCCTGAACACAGACCCCGACGGGGCAGGTGTTGGAATGGCACTGGCGCACCATGATACAGCCCATGGCGACAAGGCTGAGCGTGCCGATGCCAAATTCTTCCGCGCCCAAGATCGCGGCAATCACAATGTCGCGTCCGGTCTTCAGCCCGCCATCGGTGCGCAGCTTGATACGATGCCTCAGGCCATTGAGCGTCAGCACCTGATTGGCTTCGGACAGCCCCATTTCCCATGGTGTCCCTGCATATTTGATGCTGGTTTGCGGGCTTGCGCCCGTGCCGCCCACATTGCCCGAAACGAGGATGACGTCGGCATGGGCTTTTGCCACACCAGCGGCGATGGTGCCGATGCCTGCTGCGCTCACCAGCTTGACGCACACCCGCGCGCGCGGATTGATTTGCTTCAGGTCGTAAATCAGCTGGGCAAGGTCTTCGATCGAGTAAATGTCATGGTGCGGTGGCGGTGAAATGAGCGTCACGCCCGGCGTGGAATGCCGCAGACGCGCAATCATTTCGGTGACCTTGAAACCGGGCAATTGCCCACCTTCACCGGGCTTTGCGCCCTGTGCGACCTTGATTTCAATTTCCTCGCACGCGCCAAGATATTCGGCGGTTACACCGAAACGGCCACTGGCGATTTGTTTGATGACGCTGTTGGCATTGTCGCCATTTTCATAGGGCTTGAACCGCTTGCTGTCTTCGCCACCTTCGCCGGACACAGCCTTTGCGCCAATCCGGTTCATGGCGATGGCCAGTGTCTCATGCGCCTCGGGCGACAAGGCGCCAAGCGACATGCCCGGCGTGACAAAGCGTTTGCGAATTTCGGTGATCGCTTCGACTTCATCAATCGCAACAGGTTCCTTGGCGAAGTTGAATTCCAACAAATCGCGCAAGTAAATCGGCGGCAGTTCCCGCACGCCTTGGGCAAATTGTGTGTATGTCGAATAGCTGTCATTCGCGACAGAGCTTTGCAGAAGATGCATCAGACCCGCCGAATAGGCATGCTCTTCGCCGCCATTGCGTTGCTTGTAAAAGCCGCCAACGGGCAAGCGTGCAACGGCGGTGTCAAACGCCTCTTCATGGCGATCCCGCGCGTTCACATAGAGCGAATGATATCCCTCGCCCGAAATCTTGTTCGGCATTCCGGGGAAGAAGTCGTTGACCAAGGCACGCGACAGGCCAACCGCTTCGAAATTATAGCCGCCACGATAGCTGGAGATGACCGCGATGCCCATTTTGGACATGATCTTCAACAGCCCTTCATTGATGGCGGTGCGGTAATTTTCGACCGCTTGGGTCAGGCTAAGTCCACCCAAAAGCCCGCGCGCATGGCGGTCGCCAATTGCGGCTTCGGCCAGATATGCGTTTACCGTGGTTGCGCCAACGCCAATGAGCACCGCGAAATAATGCGTGTCGAGACATTCGGCGGAGCGGACGTTGATCGACGAATAGCTGCGCAAACCATTGCGCACCAAATGCGTGTGCACAGCGGCAGCGGCAAGGATCATGGCAATGCCCACGCGGTCGGCGCTGATATTTTCGTCGGTCAGGAACAATTCGGATTTGCCCATGCGCACGGCGGCGACGGCTTCTTCGCGGATCCGCGTGATGGCGGCGCGAAGACCTTCTTGTCCTTCGGAAATATCATAGGTGCAGTCAATTTCTGCGCCCGCTGCGCCAAAGGCAGACTTTAACCGGCGCCAGTCATGCGACGTGAGCACGGGGCTGGCAAGGACAAGCACGTCGGCGTTCTGGCTCTTTTCTTCCAAAATGTTGGCAAGGTTCGAGAAACGCGTTTTCAGGCTCATCACATGCCGCTCGCGCAGGCTGTCGATGGGCGGGTTTGTTACTTGGCTGAAATTCTGGCGGAAAAACTGGCTGATGAGCCGCGGCTTGTCGCTGATGACGGCGAGCGGCGTGTCGTCGCCCATCGATCCAATGGCTTCCTTGCCATCTTCGATCATCGGCGCGAGGATCATTTCGACATCTTCCAGCGTCATGCCGGCGGCGACCTGACGCTTGGTCAGTTCCGCGCGCGACCACGCCGGGGCATCATCCTGCCCTACGTCAGGCAAGTCGGTGATGGCACGGAAGCCACGCACGAGCGCGCCATAATCCTGCTCTGCCGAGATGCGGTCTTTCAACTCGCCATCGCGGTACAATTTGCCTTCGTCGAGGTTGACCGCAATCATTTGGCCGGGACCAAGGCGGCCCTTTTCCAATATTGTCGTTTCGGGAAGAACGACCATGCCGGTTTCGGAACCGATGACGAGCAGATTGTCCGACGTGCGGCTGTAACGCAGCGGGCGAAGGGCGTTGCGGTCAACGCCTGCAACCGCCCAATGGCCATCGGTCATGGCAAGTGCTGCTGGGCCATCCCATGGCTCCATGACGCTGGACATATATTCATACATTGCGCGATGTGACGCGGGCAGATTGGGGTTTGACTGCCATGCTTCGGGGATCAGCATCAGCTTTGCCGTCGGCGCTTCCTTGCCCGAACGAACAAGCGTTTCAAAGACGGCATCAAGCGCCGCAGTGTCCGATGAACCCGCCGGAATGACGGGTTTAATGTCATCAGAATGCGCACCAAAGGCGATGCTGGCCATTTTGATTTCGTGGCTCTTCATCCAATTCTGGTTGCCACGGATGGTGTTGATTTCGCCATTATGCGCGAGACCGCGGAACGGTTGCGCCAACCACCATTGCGGGAAAGTGTTGGTCGAATAACGCTGATGGAAAATCGCAACGCGGCTTTCAAAACGGTCATCCTGAAGATCGGGGTAAAAGACCGAAAGGCTTTCTGCGAGGAAAAGGCCTTTGTAGACAATCGACTGACATGACAGCGAGCAGATGTAGAAATCGCGAATTTGCGCGGCGATGATCTTCTTCTCAATCCGGCGGCGGACGAGATACAGATTCTTTTCAAACTCGGCAGCATCAACCGCATCGGGCATTGGGCCCGCGATCATGATCTGTTCGATTTCGGGCCGGGTGGCCTGCGCCTTGTCGCCGATAACCGACACGTCGACCGGCACCTGACGCCAGCCATAAATGGTGTAGCCCGCGTCAATGATTTCAGCCTCAACAATCGTCCGGCAGTTTTCTTGTGCGCTCAGGTCGGTGCGCGGCAGGAACACCATGCCGACCGCCAAACGGTTTGGCATCGGGCGGTGGCCGCTGTCGGCAATGGCATCGTCAAAAAAGCGGACGGGCAAGTCGATATGCAGCCCAGCGCCATCACCCGTCTTGCCGTCGGCATCAACGGCACCACGGTGCCAAACGGCTTTCAACGCTTCGATTCCCGCGGCCACCACGCGGCGTGATGGCTTGCCATCGGTCGCGGCAATCAAGCCAACGCCGCAGGCATCGCCTTCGGATTCCGGATAATACATGCCCTCATTGGCGAGGCGTTCATGTTCGGGGGTGGGGTAGAATATGGTCATGCTGCAACCTTTTCACGGCTTGCTTTTGATTTCAGATAATTGTGCATATGCTGCGTCACGTCGCGGCCATCGCGGATCGCCCAAACGACAAGGCTCGCGCCGCGCACGATGTCGCCAATGGCAAACACACCGTCGAGGTTGGTCATCTGCGTATTATGGTCCACGCGAATGGTGCCCCAGCGGGTGACGTTGAGGTCAGCCGCGCCAAACAATAATGGCAGGTCTTCGGCTTCAAAACCTAGCGCGGTAATCACAAGGTCGGCATCCAGCGTGAAGTCACCTTGCGGGTCATTCTCCGGCGCGCGGCGGCCCGATGCGTCGGGTGCACCAAGGCGCATTTTCGAAACCTGAACCCGCTCGATTTTGCCATTGCCTTCAAAGCCCTTGGGGCCGGAAAGCCAAACAAACTCGACGCCTTCTTCTTCGGCATTGGCCACTTCACGCTGCGAACCGGGCATATTTTCGCGGTCGCGGCGGTAGAGGCATTTTACCGACTTCGCGCCTTGGCGGATCGCGGTGCGCACGCAATCCATCGCGGTATCGCCGCCGCCAATGACGACGACATTCTTGCCCTCGGCATTCAGCGCGCCGCTTTCAAATGCGGGCACAGCATCGCCAAAGCCCTTGCGGTTGGACGCGGTCAAATAATCCAGCGCCGCGACCACGCCATTGAGGTCGCCGCCCGGTAACGACACTGCACGTGCCTTGTACACG